>DASUPQ010000525.1 GCA_036280995.1 Actinomycetota bacterium
CGTCGTGCTCGACCACGGTCGCCGGGTGCGTCAGGGGCCGGCCGCTCTTGCGACCGCGCGTGGTCAGCATGTAGGTGCTGGGCACCAGGCCCGCCCGGACCAGGGCCCCGATGATGGCGTCACCCAGGCGGCGGCCCCGGCTGCGACGGAACTGCCGCGCCAGGCGCGAGCTTCGATTGCTGCCTGCGTCCGGTTGGCCGGATGTCGTGTCAGCCATGACTACCACCTCACCGGTTGGTCCCACGGAGCCGGGCTCCATGTGCTTCTGTGTGCGAGCGGGTCAAGAACGACAGAGAAGGTGGTGCCCAGGGATACCACCACCTCGCGCCGTCACGCCCTTGCCCCAGCTGGCCGGAGGTGAACATCCTTCTAGTCGCATCGCTGTGGGCCCCGGCGTCGGACGCCATCAGTACACCCAGACCAGCGTGCCGATGGGGGCAACATCCTCGGCCCACATCCAGTCGATCGCGGCCAGGGTCACCCGGACGCAGCCGTGGGAGGCGGCGTGCGGCGGCACGTTGGTGTAGCCGTGCAGGGCGATACCGTCGCGGTGAAAGTACTTGGGCCTGTACAGCCGTCCCAGGTGCGACTCCCGCCAGCCGTCGATCTGCCGGTAGATCTCCCAGCGGCCGTGGGGGGTGTCGGCGAGGTAGCGTCGGCCGCCGTAGGTGTAGTGCTCGTCGGTGCCGGTGCAGGTATTGAACGTCCAGCGGACCCGGCCGTCGGCGACCACCAGCAGCAGCTGGCGGCGCTCGTCCACCTCCAGGACCCGGCCGGCGCGGCTGCGCGCCTGCGGCCGCCGGCCCTCCTCGAGCGCCTGCCTGGTCCGGGGCCCGACGACCCCGTCGCGTTCCAGGCCGGCCGCCTTCTGGATAGCGAAGACAGCCTGCTCGGTGAGCGACCCGAAGACCTCGTCGACCGGCCCGACCCAGTAGCCAAGCTCCCGCAGCCGCCGCTGCACCGCATCCACCGCCGGCCCCCGGTCGCCGCGGCGCAGCAGCTCGGGCGTATCCGGCCGGGGCGAGGTGGTGGTCGGCGCGGCCGTCGTCGTGGTGGTTGGTCGGGTCGTGGTCGTGGGTTCGGTGGTCGTGGTGGTCGAGCTCGTGGTCGGCGCCTGGGGCGTGATCGGTGCCGCGGTGGAGGTGGCCCCGGCCGACGCGCCGTCGCCGACGCCGGCGCAGGCAGCCAGCGCCAGCGTAAGCGCGGGCGCCAGCAGCCAGGCGCCTCGGGGGCGCCGACGGCCCATCGGGACGCCTCCCGGCACGCCTGCGGGTCGGGGGTTCAGGGCCCGACCATGCCGACTGGGTGGCGGTGGTCGCCCGTCAGGCGCTCGATGCGGCGGGCCAGGGCGAGGCCGGTACCGGTGATGGCCTCGGCGCCTGGCGTGAAGGCGGCCAAGGTGACCTTGCCGCCGGTCACCTCGATGGCGACCTCGTCGTCGACCCCGGCGGCGGCGTCGGCCACCCGGGCGACGAACTTCATGGCGGACCGGAAGCCGTCGAACTCGAACGCCTTGACGATCCGGTCGCCGATGGGCGTCCAGCCCGGCAGCGCCCCCAACTCCCGGTCGAGGGTTGCCTGGTCCATGGGATACCTCCCGCTTGCTTGCTGGTGTGGGCTATCGAGACCAGGGATAGCCGTGGACGGCGGGGGTCACTGCGGTTGTCACGGCTTCGCCGATTCACCGCAAGCCAACCGCAACACACGACGGGAGCGGCCGCGCCCCCCGGGCTGGTCCTCCGGGAGGCGCGGCGGCGGGGCCGTGCCACCGCCTGGATGAGCGGTGTGCGGCCCGACAGCTGCCGACTACCCGCCCCCATACTCGCAGGCCTCGTTCTAGCGCACGGCCCGCGACCGGCGGCCCTGTCGTCACCGGGCCGTCCGGTGACTGCAACACGCCCGCAACGATCGGAGGTCGCCGTGCCGCCGGCGTGCGGGCTAGCGCCCGTCCGCCAGCTGCGCGGCGACCTGGTCAAGCCGGGCGGGCGTCAGCTCGCCGCTGTGGCGCGCGACCACCTTGCCGTCGGCGTCGACGGCGACAACGAACGGGAACGCGCTGAGCCCTTAGGCGGTGGCGGCGCTGGACTGCTCGTCGTCGGCCAGGATCGGCGCGTTCAGACCCGCGTCGCGCAGCCAGACCGAGGGAGTGAGTTTGGACTCTACTGCTTCATAAGCGGCGCTTGAGATGCGCGATCTGCATGGCGACGCTGATCGCGAAGAAGGTGACGTAGAGGCCCAGCTGCTTAAACACGGCGGCGACCAGCGCGGCTACGATGAGTGAGTTGTTAACCACCAGGAACCTAATGTCGGAAGATTTCATATCCGGCCCTCCCTATGTAGGCTGAGCCTGACCGGCTGGGGTGGGTGCGTTCACCCGTCCGGCGAGGAACTCCTCCCAGGTGCGGCGGCCCACGGCCCGGTCTGGGGCCAGGTTGGCACCGGCCCGGAACGCGCGGTTGGCCTTGCCCGGCAGCCGTAGCGGCAAGATCGGC
>DASUPQ010000526.1 GCA_036280995.1 Actinomycetota bacterium
ACCGGCGGCACGGTGACCACCGACATCGGCGGCGGCGATGATGTCGCCCGCGCCCTGGCGGTGCAGGCCGATGGCAAGCTGGTCGCCGCCGGGGTCGCCCCCACCGCGACGGGTTCGGACTTCGCCCTGGCCCGCTACAACCCCAACGGCACCCTGGACGCCAGCTTCGGAGCCGGCGGCACGGTAACCACCGATCTCATCGGCGGTGCCAACGCGCTGGTCGTCCAGGCCGATGGCAAGCTGGTGGCCGCCGGGGTTGCCGGCCAGGACTTCGGCCTGGCCCGCTACAACCCCAACGGCACCCTGGATGCAAGCTTCGGGGCCGGCGGGACGGTGACCACCGACATCGCCGGCGACAGTGATGCTGCCCAAGCGCTGGCGGTGCAGGCCGATGGCAAGCTGGTGGCCGCCGGAGGGGCTGGGCCGGGCGGAGATTTCGCTCTGGCCCGCTACCGTACCCGCTGACCATCACCGAGGAGAGCTCGACCGGCTACTCGGCAGACCACAAGCACCCCCGCCAACTCTGCCGCCACCGCTAGGGAGATGACAGCCAGTGGTTACGGGACAGGACATCTGGCTATCTGCTTAGCGAAAGCGAGCCGCATGCCCCTCTCGGCAACAAGGCTCATCTGTTCGTAGGTCGTGTCTGACGAAGGTGGCTTGGTAGGGCGCCTCCATTCGCCATCCCGGCAAGGAGGCGAGGATGGCGTGGCCGTGCCGGCTCAGCGTTCGGCGGGGTTGATCCGGCTCAGCTGCCGGTCATGGGGACCAGGTCCTCGAGCGTGCTGATCCAGGGGACGGCGGCGGGTGGATCGGCGGTGCGGACGATGGCCCTCCCGCCGTAGCCGAGCTCGATTGCCGCCGCGACCAGGTCGGGAGCGTCATCGACAAAGACGCACTCGTGTGGGGGCAGGCCGAGCGCGGCGCTGCCGGCCCGGTACATGCGGGGGTCCGGCTTGCGGCATCCCAGCACGGCCGAGATGACGAACCCCTGGAAGTAGGTGTCCAGGCCGAGCCGGCGGTACAGGTGCTCCAGGCCCGGCCAGTTGTCGGACACGATGGCCATCCGGACCCCACCTGCCCGCAGCCGCTCCAGCACCCCAGGGACCTCGGGGAACGGCTCGACCAGGGGGCGGGCGCCGGGGTGCTCGAGCTCCCACAGCAGCTCCGGTGGAGGCCGTCGGACACCGAGCGCACCCAGGATCGCCCGGTGGTACTCGGCCAGGCTGGGCGTGGTCGACCCGGCATCCAGGACCTGTTGGCCGGCCGCGAAGGCCTGCGGGAAGGCGTCCACGACAAGCTCGGGCAGGTGCCGCAGCACGACCTCCTCGAAGTCGAACTGCGGGTTCCAGCGTCCCCCGACAGGACGGATCAGGGTGTCGCCCGAGTCGAACAGCACCCCACGAAAGCCCACCTTGGTCACCCCGTGACGCCACGCATGCCGCGGTCTTCTGGCAAATCTTCTGGCAAACGGCCGGCTGGAGGGAGCCTGGGGAGCGTTTTGGCTGGTGGGCGTGACAGGTTTCGAACCTGTGGCCTCTGCCGTGTGAACGCAAGCACGGCCGTTGCTTGACCAGCGGCGATGCGGTGATCGTGCCTTCGACCTTGGCAGTTGGTGTCGTTGCGTGTCGGCTGCTGCCGGTTGGTTGCAGGGTGTTCGCCGCCTGTTCGCCGCCTGCTCCACCTTCGGATGGTCTTCGCCGTAGCGGTTGGTCTCGCTGGGCCAGTCGAGGTCGGTCGCGCCAGCCCTGGCGAAGGCGACGGCGTCCAAGGCGGTTGGCCCGAGGTTGCCTACGGGTTGCAGCCGAACGCTGTGGTGTCGAACGAGGTGCCGTCGGTGCGCTTGAAGGACTGCGTCCAGCCGTCACTGCGCAGCACCAGCTTGAGGAACCCGAAGTGGTCGTCGTCGGCCGCGGACCGGGCCGGATGGACCGGTCCCCGGAAGGGGATCAGGTCACGACCACCGGTGCCGACGATGTTGGACCAGATGCCCCGGCGGTGGTCGATGGTCCCGTTGAAGATCATGGGCTTGAGCCGTTCGTAGACATGGTTGTGGGCGCTCAGAACCAGGTCCACGCCACGGGCGGCGCCCTCGTTGTCCATGACATTCCAGAGGGTCGCCATGGACGGCTTGCCCCCCACCGCTGCTTGGGTGGCGAAGCGGGGCTCGTGGAACACGGCCATGATGCAGCGGATGTGCTGGTTGGCGGCGAGC
>DASUPQ010000527.1 GCA_036280995.1 Actinomycetota bacterium
CGATGATGTCGCGTTCTTTGAAGCCGACCTGGCCGTTCTCGAGCCGGTGGATCTTCCATTCCGAGGCCCGGATGGACTCGGCGGCCTCGTCCCGGCTCAGGCCCAGCTCGGTCCGCAACCGGCGCAGCCTCGCCCCCACCAGCATCCGCTGGACGGTCGGCCCCCCCGCCTGTGCCCTGGACTCAGTCATGGCGCTTCCCCCACGACGGAATTGCCACACAGTCTCCCACCACGCCGGAGTTGTCCAGGCTCCAACGCGCCGGTCGCACGTAGACTCTGCCCATGGCGAGCTGGAGCGAGATCGAGGCGGCCGCACCCGAGCTGGCGGCCAGGGCACGGGCGACCTTCGACGCCCACAGGCACAAGGTGCTGGCCACGCTGCGCCGTGACGGGTCGCCGCGCATCAGCGGGATCGAGGCCAGCTTCACCGACGGCGAGCTGTGGCTCGGCATGATGCCCGGCTCCCGCAAGGCCCTCGACCTGCGCCGTGACTCCCGCCTGGCCCTCCACAGCGCCTCGGTCGACCCGCCCGACGACCCGGCCGCCTGGGCCGGCGACGCCAAGCTGAGCGGCCGGGCCGTCGAGGTCGAGGACCCGGAGCTGCTGCGCCGGCTCGGCGCCGGCGACGAGGCCGAGGCCGCCCACCTGTTCCGGGTCGACGTCACCGAGCTGGTCCACATCCGCGTCGGCGACCCCACCGACCACCTGGTGATCGACCTCTGGCAGGAGGGCAAGGGCCTCAGCCGCCGCCAGCGTCGCTAGGGGCGCTGGCCCGGAGGACGGCGATGGGGCCGGCGCCGCGGCGGAGCTCGATCCCGGCCAGGCCGGCGGCCTCGAGCCAGGCGCTGAGCCGGGCCGCGGTCCAGGCGGCGCCGCCCTCGTTCTCGACCAGCATCATGAGGTCGAACAGGGCGACCGCGGGCGGGGTGTCGCCGGTCTCGTCCAGGACCCACTCGTAGACGAGCAGGGTGCCGCCGGGGGCGAGGAGGCCGGCGGCGGTGGCCACGATCGCCTGGCAGCGGGCGGGCGGGTGGTCGTGGAGGACGTTGGCCAGCAGGACCGCGTCCCAGCGCTCGCCGGGGGGGCGGCCGAAGCGGGGATCGTCGAGGTCGCCGGGGACGAAGGCCAGCTCGGGGTGGCGTTCGCGCAGGACCGGCTCGACCGCGGGGAGGTCGAGCACGGTCGCCTCCAGGCCGGGGACGGCGCGGGCCAGGGCGGCGGCGTGGGAGCCGGCCCCGCCGCCCACGTCCAGCAGCCGGCCCGGGCCGTCCAGGCCGGCCAGGGCGGGCAGCTCGCCCCCGAACCGGGCGGCCAGGTCGTCGAGGGCGCGCAGGAAGTCGAGCGGGCGGGCCGGGTCGACGGCCAGGCGGTCGCGCCACGGGGGGATGCGGACGTGGCCGTCGCGGACGCTGTCCGGCAGGCCGGCCCAGGCCTGGTAGAAGTACCACTCCTTGGCCACGATCCGGGTCACCGACTCGGGGTGGCCGCCGGCCAGCACGGCCCCGTCGGCCGACAGCGCGTATCCGTCGGGGCCGTGCTCGGCCAGGCCGAGCGCGACCAGGGACCCGAGCAGCGCCCGGGTCGCGCGCGGGCTGGTCCCGCAGGCGGCGGCCACCGCCGCCGCCTGGCGCGGCCCGGCCGCGATGGCGTCGGCCACCCCGGTGGCGCAGGCGGCGGCCACCACCGCCGACTGCTGGTAGGCGGTGACCAGGTCGAGCGGGTTCACCGGGGGCCGCCGCGGCGCAGGGTGCGGAGGGCGCGGGCGGCGTCGCGGACCAGAGCCAGGCGGCGGCGGAGCCGGCGGGCCCGGCTGGCCGCGCCGCCCGTCCCCCCGAGGGCGTCGAGGACGACGGCGGCGGCGTTGCGGCCGGGCAGGCCGGTGACGCCGCCCCCGGGATGGGTGCCGGCCCCGGTCAGGAACAGCCCGCCGATCGGGGGGACCCGGTAGCCGGAGAGGCTGGGCGAGGGGCGGAACGACAGCAGCTGGTCGAGGCTCATCTCCACGTGGTTGGGGTTGGCGTTGGGGTTGCCGTGGCGCGCGACCCACTCCAGGGGGCCGGTCAGGTGGCGTTCGACCGGCTCCAGGTCGGTCCCGAGGGCCTTGGACGCGGCCCGCCAGGCGTGGTCGGCGGCCCGCTCCAGGGCGGCCTCGTCCCAGGGGCCGGCGGCCGGGCGCCAGGGCACGAAGGTCGACAGCCACAGCGCCGCCCGGCCCGGCGGCGCCCAGCCCTCCTCAAGGGTGGAGGGGAAGGCGAGCATCAGCGGCGGCCGCTCGGGCAGCTCCCCGAGGGCGATGGCGGCAAAGGCCCGCTCCAGGTCGGCGGTGGTGTTGGCCGAGAGCATGAAGGCCCGGTCGAACCCGGGCGGCCCCGGCACCGGCGGCATGCCGGCGAGCACGGCGTCGACCTTCAGTTCGCTGACGTTGCGCCGCCCCACGTGGATCCGCCCGGCCTCGGCGGCCAGCCAGGGAGGCACGGCGTCGGCGTCGACCAGCTCCAGCAGCAGCCGCCGGGCGTCCAGGGAGGAGATGACCGCCCTGCTGGCGCCGACCCGCTCGCCGCCGGCGTGGACGGCCACCGCCCGCTCCCCCGCGGTCTCGACCCTGGTCACCGGCATCCGGCAGCGCACCCTCCCGCCGGCCGCCTCCAGGCAGCGGACCAGCGCGTCGACCAATGCCCGGGAGCCGCCGGCCGGCCGGGCGGCCGGGCGGCCGTGCCCGCCGGCCAGCATGAGCGCGCCGGCCCCGGTGCCGGGGTCGGCCGGGGACTGCTGGGAGTGGCCGCCCAGTGGGCCAGCGGGGCCTGGA
>DASUPQ010000528.1 GCA_036280995.1 Actinomycetota bacterium
TGCCTGTCCCCCCAGACAACGCACAAGGTGCGATCCCCCGGCCGCTCCACCAGGCGAGAAGGTGCTGAATGGAGTGGGAAGTCACCACGGTGGTCCTCGGACCTTCCGAGCAGCAGACGGAAGCGACCAACGCGCTCAGGGGTCAGGGATGGCAGGCCTACGCGGTGACGTGGACCCCGACGTGCGGGTACACCGCTTGGTTCCGGCGCCCCAGCCGCAACCAGGGCCTGGTCCACAAACCCTGGGCAGCGGGTCGTGACCTGCCGGCCGACCCTGCAGCTGACCGCTACCTCCCACGCCTTGTTCCACCGAGCCAGCGCGGCGAGCCGCAACGATGCAAGCACGACGATAATGGCCAGCGACGCTCGCTGATCCGGCGCTGATGCCTTCCTCTGTGGGCCAGGAGACCACCGTGCAAGCCAAGAGCCGATCGATGCTGGTTGCGGCGCTGGTCACCTCCGCTATCGCGCTGCTGGACGCCGGGACCGGCGGCCGCGCCATCCTGCTTGGCCTGCTGATCGTCGGCCCGCTGCTAGCCGCCGCCAGCCTCGACACCCAGCACACCGCCATCATTGGCCTGTACGCGCTCGGCCTGGCGGTCCTGCTGGGCATCCTCGACGGCATCGTTGGCACCACCGACCACCTGCTGGGCTGCCTCGTGGTGGCGACCGGGGGCGCGCTGGGCGCCTGGGGAGCCCACCGTCGCACCCAGCAAGAGCAACTCCTGCTGCGGGTCAGCCGGATCGCCGAGGTCGCCCAGCAGACGATCCTGCGCCCGATCCCACCCCGGATGGGCCGGGTCGCCCTGGCCGTGCGCTACCTGTCGGCCACCGAGGACGCCCTGGTCGGCGGCGACTTCTACGAGGTGGCCGTGACCCGCCACGGCCTTCGGGTGCTGGTCGGCGACGTCAAGGGCAAGGGCCTGGAGGCCGTGCAGCTGGCCGCGCTGGTGCTCGCCAGCTTCCGGGCGGCCGCCGCCCACCCCGGCCTGGCCGAGCTGGCCGGCGAGCTGGACCACAGCATCCGGCCGCGGCTTGGCGAGGAGGACTTCGTCACCGCGGTGCTGGCCCAGTTCAGCCGCCACGGCGAGCTGCAGCTGGTCAACTGCGGCCACCCACCGCCGCTGCGGTTCCGGGCCGGGACCGTCGAGCGGTTGGCCCGTGCCGAGCCGACCACCCCGCTGGGGCTGGACCCCGCCCCCACCATCCAGCGGTTCACCCTGGTCGCCACCGATCGGGTGCTGTTGTACACCGACGGGCTGGTCGAGGCGCGGGCGCCCGACGGGCCGCCGTTCGAGCTGGACGGCCAGGTGCAGGCGGTGGGTGCCGCGCCCTCGTTGGGCACCGCTCTAGACGGGCTGGTCGCCCGGCTGTTGGACCATGCGGGGGGCCGCTTGGACGACGACTTAGCGCTGGTGCTGGCGCAGCCTCGCTTGTGATCGGCCAGTCGGCAAGTGAGTTCACGGCTTAAGGTCAAGGCTCCTCGTCGAGCCAGTAGCCTGCTCCCACGAGCATTGGTGAGGAAGGCGGAATGTGGGGACTGACCAGTTCGGCCCGAACGCGCTTGGCGAGACGCTGGAGCCCAGCCGGGTCGCTGACTGCTACCTCGGCCTGCTCCTGCCGCCAGGACCCGCAGGCGAGCCCGAGGCCGGCGCGGTGCTGATCGTCACCCCGGCTGCGTTGCTGCACCCAGATGTTCCTCAGCCGGCCGGCAGCCTGGTCTATGAGCTGCTCACCGGCCACCCCGAACGCGAGCCGGGTGAGCTGGTGTTTGTGGCCGACCTCATGGTCGAGCTGCGCGCCTGGCCCCAAGACACTTGGACGGCGATCGGCATCGACCCTGAGCAGGTCGCCCAGGCCGTCATCGGCTGCTGGCGTGACGGCGAGGTCACCGCTGCGGCGACACGAAGGCCGCCGATGCGGTCACCTGGCCGGCCGCCGGTGGGGCGACGCGAGCACAAGCAGCGGTTCTGGGCGGCGATCGCCCGCGGGCTGTCGAGCGAGGAGGCCGGCATCACCGCCGGGGTGTCTCCTGCGGTCGGAGTCCCTGGTTCCGCGAAAGTGGCGGCATGGCGCCAATCACCCTTGCCCCGCTGTCGGGGCGCTACCTGTCGTTTGCCGAACGGGAAGAGATCGCCCTGCTCCGGGCCCGTGGGTGCGGGGTCCGTGACATCGCCCGGCAGCTGGGCCGATCCCCATCAACGATCTCGCGGGAGCTGCGCCGGAACGCGGCGACCCGCGGCGGCCGTCTGGAGTATCGGG
>DASUPQ010000529.1 GCA_036280995.1 Actinomycetota bacterium
GCGGGCGACGGCTCGTTCGACGACGTTGCGGTGCCGGTAGCGCACGGGATCGACCACCGGTGGCCGGCCGCCCCGAGTGCCCCGGCGAGCCCGGACCTGGCGCTGGTCAGACCGCTCAGGGATGGTATGGGCGATCCGCCGCTGGCGCAGCAGCCGCCGACACGTCGTGTAGCTGTAACCCCGGTCGGCGATCAGGTGCGTGGGACGCTTGCGGGGCCGACCCGGCCCCGGCCTGGGCACCCGGATCGTCTCGAGCAGCGATTCCAGCTGCGTGCTCTCATGGCGCTGGCCGGCGGTGACCAACATCGCCAGCGGCCGGCCGCGGCCATCACAAGCCAGATGCAGCTTGGTCGTCAGCCCGCCCCGGCTGCGGCCCAGGGCCTGGTCCGTCTCAGCGCCGACCCTAGGTAGTTTGGTGATCCCCTTTCCGGGCGCCGGCGGCGTGCTGGTGGGCCCGCACCACGGTGGCATCGACCACCACGTCCCAGTCGATCTCACCCACCGCGTCGGACTTGGTCTGGGCGTGGGCCAGGAGTTGCTGCCAGGTGCCGTCAGCCTGCCAGCGGCGGAACCGCTCATAACAGGTTTGCCAAGGGCCATAGCGTTCGGGTAGGTCCCGCCACGGCACGCCAGTGGCCAGCTTCCAAGATCCCGTTCACAACGCGGCGATGCTCAGCCCACTGGCCGCCTGGTCGACCACCGGCCGGCAGCAGCGGGGCGATCTCAGCCCAGGCCTGATCGGTGAGTTCGTGGCGGCGGACCACGCGACCTCCCACATCGAGGAGCTGACAGCCGCCCGAACCTACAACACCAACCGTCAGACAGGCCCTAGTTGCTGTGTCTAGCCTGCCCGAGATGAGCAGCGGCCGCCGGAACCCTGGATGGGGGTCGGCTGGGGGGGGGCCGGGGCGTGGCTGGCGGCTGGTCGCCACTCTGGCGGTGATGCCGCAGGTGTGGGGGTGTATTACGACGCCGAACGGGACCTGGTGCTGGCCAGCGACATGAACACCGGCCTCGCGGTCGGCGCCCAGGTCGCCTGACCCTGCTGGCGATCGCCGAGCTGGCCTGCCCGTGATCGCCCACCAGACGGACGTGGCGGCCGTCGAGAGGTGACTTGGACCCGGCGACGCGCCGCTACACTCCCTGCATGGGAAGCTGCTGTCCCTCTCGCGACTATCACCGCTTCTTCAACCAGCGGTTCGCCCAGAGGCTCGCCAACCGGTACCAGAAGCGCGGACTCGATAAGACCGCCCAGACGATGGTCCAGTTCCTGCGCGCGCTCGGCCTCGAGGGGGCCAGCGTGCTGGAGGTCGGCGGCGGCGTGGGCGAGATCCAGATCGAGCTGCTCCAGGCGGGCGCGGCCCGGGCCCAGAACCTGGAGCTCTCCCCCGCCTACGAGGAACAGGCACGCGCGCTGGCCGAGCAGGCCGGGGTCCAGGGGCGCCTCGACTGGCGCATCCACGACCTCGCCCAGGACCCTGGGGCGGTGGCGCCGGCCGACCTGGTGGTCCTGCACCGGGTGGTGTGCTGCTATCCGGACTATGAGCGCCTGCTGGGCGCTGCCGCCGACCATGCCCGGCGGGCCCTGGTCTTCAGCTATCCGCCCCGCAACCCGCTCTCCCGCGCCTTCTACAGGGGGTTCAACCTGGTGATGCGGCTGACCCGGAGCAGCTTTCGGGGCTTTGCCCATCCGCCGGGCGCGATGCTGGCGGTGCTGGAGGAGCACGGGCTTCGACGCACCTACCGAAGCCGCAGCCGCATCTGGCAGATCTCTGGCATGGAGCGCGCTTCGTAAAGGGCGCGATAGAGCCAGCCGCTGACAGCTGCTGCATGTTCCTGGAAACCGCCCGGCACGGTCTGCGCCGGCGCGGCGGCCCCTGGACGCCGGAAGCCCCGCGTCGCTCGCGGGGCCTCGGCACTCGCATGGTATGCGGGACTCCCGGTAGCACTCTGTCGACCGGCGGCAGGAGCAGCGTTCAGCCGTCAGCAGGGCCAAGCCCGCAGCCTCGCGCCCCGAGCGGCACTATTGCGTTCGCCGTAAGCGGAGCAGCAAGACTGCCGGCATGAGAATCCGACCTCGCCCTGCTCCCGTCTCACGGTCCGCCTTCGCCGGCTTCCGCTTCCCACCCGACGTGATCGTTCTCGCGGTCCGCTGGTACCTGCGCTTCGGGCTGTCTTACCGTGACGTCGAGGAGCTGCTCACCGAACGGGGCATCGAGGTCGACCACGTCACCGTGTATCGCTGGGTGCAGCGGTTCACATCGCTGCTGGCCGAGGCTGCTCGGCCGTGCCGAGATGGTGTTGGAGATCGCTGGCAAGTCGATGAGACCTATGTGAAGGTCGCCGGCCAGTGGCGCTACGTGTACCGGGCGGTCGACCAGTTCGGCCAGGTCATCGACGTGTTCGTCTCTCCGCGGCGCGACGTCAGGGCGGCCCGCCGGTTCTTCGAGCAGGTCATCGGCACGACCAAGATCAGACCCATCGAGGTGGTCACCGATCAGGCGCCGACCTACCCGGTCGTGCTGGAGGAGTTGCTGCCGGCGGCCTGGCATCGCACCGATCGGTACGCCAACAACCGGGTCGAGGCCGACCATGGCCGGCTGAAGGCACGGCTTGGTCCGATGCGCGGGCTCAAGCAGGACCGCAGCTCCAAGATCGTGATCGCCGGGCACGCCTTGGTCCAGAACGTCCGTCGAGGGCACTACGAGCTGGCGGTCGAGGCGCCGGTGGCTCGGCGCGTGGCG
>DASUPQ010000530.1 GCA_036280995.1 Actinomycetota bacterium
ATGGCAGGCCGAAGTGACCACCGCGTCGGATCTGGTCAGCAGGTGAGGTGGAGGGCGGCCGCGGTGCGTGCCGGGTCGAGCTCACCGAAGCGGCGTACGGCCTGGCCGGTGGGCAGCGCCTCCACCGTCACGCCGCGGTCCTGGAGTTGTTGGATCGTGTCGGGATCGGGCCGCATGCGGCCGGCGGCACCCGTGCCGACGACCAGGTGGGAAGGGAGGTCGTCCAGAACCTCGACCAGGTCGTCGAGGACGAGCGCGTGGCCGTCCTGGCGCCACCAGTTCCGCAGCACCCGGTCGGGCAGGATGATGAGGTCGTTGGTCTCCTCGCCTCTGTCGACGACGATCCGCCCGAACTCGTAGTGGTCGATCCGCGCCATCCCACCACCCCCAGAGGTTCGGTCGCCTCGCGGGCCACGATGCCGATCGGCTAGGTTCACCTCGTGGACGAGGGTACCCCGCGGCTGCTGCTCGAGGGCCGCCCAGGGATCGGCAAGACCACCGTGGCCCGGCGCCTGCTGCACCTGCTGCAGGAGGCGGGCGTGCCGGTCGGGGGGTTCACCACGGCTGAGCTGCGGACCGGTGGGCGCCGGGAGGGCTTCCTGGTCGAGGCCGTCTCTGGAGCCCAAGAAGTCCTTGCCCACGTCGACCTGCCCGGCCCACCCCGGGTGGGCAGGTACGGCGTGGACCTAGCCGCCTTCGACCGGGTCGCCCTGCCGGCGCTGCGCACACCAAGGACTGGCGCAGTGGTGGTGGTGGACGAGCTGGGCAAGATGGAGCTTGCCTCCGCGCCCTTCCGTGACGCGGTCATGCAGCTACTCGACCGCGACGTGGCCGTGGTGGCCACCGTTCACCAGGCCCGCCACCAGTTCACCGATGCCCTCAGGCGCCGCCCCGGCATCCGGGTGGTACGGGTCACCGAGGCCACCCGCGACGCCCTGCCCGAGCAGCTCATGGATCGCCTGATCGGCGCCCCGCGAGGGGAGGAGCAGTGATCGGAGCATCCGCTCCCGGCCCGGACGAGGCGGCCCGGGCCAAGCAGGCGATCCGCGAGCGCGTCTGGGCCCTCGTGGAGCGCGAGCGGGCGGCCCGCTTCCCGGGCGCCAAGGGGCGGATCCCCAACTTCGCCGGGGCGTCGGCGGCCGCCGCCCGGCTGGCCTCACTGCCGGTGTGGCGGGCGGCCCGGGTGGTCAAGAGCAACCCCGACGCCCCCCAGCTCCCGGTCCGGGCTCGAGCCCTGGCCGACGGCAAGCTCCTGTACATGGCCGTCCCCCGCCTGACCGACGAACGCCCCTTCATCCTCCTCGACCCAGGCCGGCTCGAGGTCCCACCCCGCCGCGCCGCCTCCATCGCCGGGTCGGCCCGGGTCGGGCGGCGGATCTACGTGGCCGAGCTGCAACCCGTGGACCTGGTGGTCTGCGGCAGCGTGGCCGTCAACCGCGACGGCGCCCGGGTCGGCAAGGGCGGCGGCTTCTCCGACCTGGAGTTCGCGTTGCTGGTCGAGGCCGGGCTGATCGGCACCAATACCGTGGTCGCCACCACCGTCCACCCCCTGCAGGTGCTGGAGGAGCCGCTGCCCGAGACCGGCCACGACTTCCGCCTGGACCTGATCGTCGCCGGCGAGGAGGTCATCAGATGCCGCCGCACCCGCCGGCCGCAGGGGATCCTCTGGGAGCACCTCGACCCGGCCAAGATCGCTGCCATCCCCGCCCTGGCCGCCCGGGTACGGCAGCATGGAACGCTTTAGACGGCGCTTCACTCCCTTGGTTTGGTATGGCTGGATCCGGCCCAGGTCGCGGTGCAGTTGTGCCCCAGGACCCTTGGGATGGCGCACGCCCCGGCAGCGGCTACCGTTCCGGGTCTCTAGCTTGGCCGCTGATCTGGTGGGGTCGGGGCCAGCAGACGAACATGGCGTCCTCGGCGCAGGTCATCGCCTCGACCACCTGCTCGTTGTCGAAGCCGGGCAGCGCTTGTAGCCAGCCCAGCAGGTCCTGCTCGACCGCCTCGCGGTGTGGCACGGCCACCGCGCCGCCGTCGCGGCCGGTCAGCGCTGGCGCCCGCCGTGACTTGGGCCCGTCTCGCCGTTTCCTGAGCACCCTCACTCCTGCCCCGGCGGTCATTCCCTCCAGACGGGGAAGAATGACGCGAGACAGCAAGACAAGCCTTGCAAGGCTGCGGCCTGCGGCTCTGGGAGCTGGCAGGGACGGTGAGGATGGCACTTGAAGGTGCCTGTTCTCCGGTGGGAAGCAATGGGGTTGCGGGCTTGGTTACTGCTGGCGGGCCCGGATTGGGTGGCCGATCACAATCAGCCACGAGAGGAGCACGAGCACATGTCCATGGTCGTCACTGGCGCCACCGGCCAGCTGGGCCGTCTGGTGGTCGAAGCCCTGCTGCAGCGGGGCGTCCCTGCCGAGCAGATCATCGCCACCGGACGGCGCACCGAGGTCCTCGGCGACCTGGCCGACTGCGGCGTCGTGGTCCGGCGTGTGGACTTCAACGACCAGGCGTCGCTGCCCGAGGCGTTCGCCGGCGCCGACAAGCTGTTGCTGGTCTCTGGGAGCGAGGCCGGCCAGCGCGTCCGCCAGCACGGCAACGCCATCAACGCCGCCAAGGCCGCCGGGGTGCGGTTGGTCGCCTACACCAGCGGGGTCCGCGCCAACACCTCCACGCTGCTGGCCATGAAGGACCATCGGGCCACCGAGCAGCTGCTGGCCGAGGCCGGCATCCCCTATGCGCGGCTGCGCAACTGCTGGTACCTGGAGAACTACACCGGCCAGCTGCCGGTCTACCTCGAGCGCGGCATCGTCGGCGCGGCCGGCGCCGGCAAGGTGAGCGCGGCCACCCGCGCTGACTATGCCGAGGCCGCCGCGGCGGTGCTGGCCGGCGAGGGCCACGCCGGTGCGGTCTATGAGCTGGGGGGCGAGCCGTTCACAATGGCTGAGCTGGCCGAGGTCATCTCGGTCGCCACCGGCCGGACGGTCACCTACACCGACCTGCCGCCCGAGCAGTATCAGGCGGTCCTGGTCGGGGCGGGCCTGCCCGAGGCGATGGCGGCCATGGTCGCCGACGGTGATCGTGGTGTCGCGGCCGGCGAGCTGCTGGTCGAGGGCGACGACCTCAAGCGGCTCCTGGGCCGGGCGCCGACGCCGCTGGCTGACGCCGTCGCCGCCGCGGTCGCGGACCTGCGCGGCTGACCGGCCTCGCCAGCACCCGCGACACAGCCGACGGCGTGGAGGTGGTCGGCCTGGCGTCGGGCCGGCCATCGGCCGCTTCCCGGGTTGGCGCCGATCGCCCGCCGGCTGCTGGCCCGCTGCTTCCACATCCTCAGCCAGCTAGAGACTGCCACCACCATCGGAGAAGGCCAGACCGGCTGCGCTTGGAACAACCGCATGCGCCGGCAACACGGCCGTTGACCTGACTGAGCAGCCCGGCCCGGACTCCACTGTCATGCGGACCCCAGTTCTGGAGGCCCATCGAGTGGGGCCTACTCAAGGAGGACGCCGGGCCGGCGTTGTAGTTCCCGCGGTTCACCGGCCGCTGGCGCAACGACAAGGCCCCC
>DASUPQ010000531.1 GCA_036280995.1 Actinomycetota bacterium
GCCTGCGCGACATCGTCACCGAGGAGAGCGGGTAGCCGCCGTCGCGAGATCACCCGGTGAGGGTGACGACGACCGGCCCCGGTCAGCGAACGGCTGTGCGCGGGACCGCGAGCGGGTGGTGGCCCTGTTCCCGTTCGCCGGGGTCGGGGCCGGCCGGCTGGCCGCCACCACCGGCGGCGGGTCCCTGCTGGGGGCGCTGGCCGGGCACGCCGCCGCCGGCATGAGCCGCTCCGACTCACCCTGCCGGGGTGCATCGCGCATACTTCTGGCCATGGCCAAGCTGATCTACTCCGCGATCACGTCGCTCGACGGCTACGTGGCGGACGCCGAGGGCAGGTTCGACTGGGCCGCGCCGGACGAGGAGGTGCACGCCTTCGTCAACGACCTGGAGCGGACGGTGGGGACCTACCTCTACGGGCGCCGCATGTACGAGGTGATGCGCGCCTGGGAGACCCTGCCCCTGGCCGGCCAGCCACCCTCCATGCGGGACTACGCGGAGATCTGGCGGGCGGCCGACAAGATCGTCTACTCCAGGACCCTGGAGGACGTGGCCAGCGCCCGGACCCGGATCGAGCGGGACTTCGACCCCGGAGCGGTCCGCGAGCTGAAGGCGTCGGCCGGCGCCGACCTCAGCGTGGGCGGTCCCCACCTGGCCGCCCGGGCGCTCGAGGCCGGGCAGGTCGACGAGGTCCACCTGTTCCTCAACCCCGTCGTCGTCGGCGGCGGCAACCCGGCCTTCCCGGGCGGCCTCCGCCTGGAGCTGGAGCTGCTCGGCGAGCGCCGCTTCGGCAACGGCGTCGTCCACCTCCACTACCGCGTGTCGGGCTAGCGGCTTCGGCGGGCGCGGGCCTGGCCGGCGCCTGGCCCCGTCCGTGGTGGGCGGGGCCACTCGGGCTCATGCTGGGGTTGTCGTCGGGTCGGGGTGGTGCTGGAGCGCTTGGATGAACCACTCGAACACCGGAGCCAGGGTCGGTGGAGGGGGCCAGCCGTTGATGGTGGCCAGCAGGTGCCAGTACCGCTCAACCCGTGGGTCACTGGCGATCTGCAGTCGGAGCAGCAGCTTGCTGCGGTAGTCGGGGGTGTCGGCCGTGCCGAACGTTTCGGCGTAGCGGCCGACCAGATCGGCCAGGACCAGGCGGGCCTGCTCGGACGCTGGGTCGATCCCGTCAGCTCGCGCCGCCTCGACCCGTTCTCGGATCTGGTTGGTCAGCTCGTGGTGCAACCCCGACTGGTCGCCGTCGGCCCGGTCGGCCGCCTGGTGTTCGGCCGCCCGCCGGACGCTCGCCTTGAAGTCCGGGTCCTGGACCAGTTCGGCCAGCTCGACCCAGGCGTCGACCTGCTCGGGGGTGGGGTCGTCGGAAAGCTCGGGCATCGCCGAGCGCAGCATGGCCACCATGTCGGGGTTGGCGTCGAGGTCTCCGAAGGCCTCGTCGATGAACTGGTGGATGATCCGGCGCCGCTCGGCGTCCGAGAGCTTGGCCAGCTTGTGCATGAGTTCCATCTCCTGGGGACTGGACCCGCGCTTGGCCACCGCACGCAGGACAGCTCGGCGCAGCCGCAAGGTGCGGATCTGGGTGTCCAGCGCCTCGGCATGTGCGGCAGCGACCTCGGGCACCGAGATCTCGCGGTCCAGCACCCGCTGGATGGTGACGAGATCCACACCGAGATCACGCAGCGTGCGGACGAGGTCCAGACGGGCCAGTGCGTCCAGGTCGTAGCGGCGGTAGCCGGCGGGGCTGCGGCTGGTTGGCGGCAGCAGACCGCGGTCGGAGTAGAACCGGATCGTGCGCACCGACAGTCCGGTCCGTCGGGCCAGGTCCCCGATCGAGTAGCGCGTGTCGCCGTCCATGCCCCGCATCTTCCAGCCTCCACCAGCTGGAGACGCAAGACTATTTCCCGACTCGGGTCACCCTGGTCGGCCAGCGCGGACCGTCATGGGCAGGTCGACGCGGGCCCAGCACGCACCCACGGTGGCCTCCCCTGGGTTCCCAGAGGGTCACGGGCGTTGACACCCGCATCATCCCTGCCGCTCCGGCTCCAGCGAAACGGTGCGGGGCGCCGGCGAATTCGCCGGCGCCCCC
>DASUPQ010000532.1 GCA_036280995.1 Actinomycetota bacterium
TGGGCCTCGGCGACCATGCGCTCGACCTCGCCGCGGTCCAGGTTGCTGCTCTCGGAGATGGTGATCTGCTGCTCGGCGCCGGTGTCCTTGTCCCGGGCGGAGACGTTGAGGATGCCGTTGGCGTCGATGTCGAAGGTGACCTCGATCTGGGGCACGCCCCGGGGGGCCGGGCGGATGTTCTCCAGGCGGAAGCGGCCCAGCACCCGGTTGTCGGCCGCCCGCTCCCGTTCGCCCTGCAGGACGACGATGTCCACCGCCGGCTGGTTGTCCTCGGCGGTCGAGAACACCTCGGTGCGCCGGGTCGGGATGGTGGTGTTGCGCTCGATCACCTTGGTCATGACCCCGCCCAGGGTCTCCAGCCCCAGCGACAGCGGGGTCACGTCCAGCAGCAGCACGTCGGGCCCCTCGCCGGTCAGCACCCCGGCCTGGATGGCCGCGCCCAGGGCCACCACCTCATCGGGGTTGACGGTCATGTTGGGGTCCTTGCCGCCGGTCAGGCGGCGCACCAGCGCCTGCACGGCCGGGATCCGGGTCGAGCCGCCGACCAGGATCACCTCGTCGATGTCGGCCTCGGTCACCTTGGCGTCCGACATCGCCTGCCGCACGGGCTCCAGGCAGCGTCCGACCAGGTCGGCGGTGAGCTGCTCGAACCTGGCCCGGTTGATGGTGGCCGTCAGGTGCTTGGGCCCGGAGGCGTCGGCGGTGACGAACGGCAGGTTGACCTGGGTCTGGGCCACCGATGACAGCTCGACCTTGGCCCGCTCGGCCGCCTCGAACAGCCGCTGCAGGGCCTGAGGGTCGTTGCGCAGGTCGATGCCCTGCTCGCCCTTGAACTGGTCGGCCAGGTAGTCGACCAGCCGGCGGTCGAAGTCGTCGCCCCCCAGGTGGGTGTCCCCGGCGGTCGCCCGGACCTCGACCACCCCATCGCCGACGTCCAGGAGGCTGACGTCGAAGGTGCCGCCGCCCAGGTCGAACACCAGCACGGTCTCGTGCTCGCGCTTGTCCAGCCCGTAGGCCAGCGCGGCCGCGGTCGGCTCGTTGATGATGCGCAGGACCTCCAGCCCGGCGATCTGCCCGGCGTCCTTGGTCGCCTGGCGCTGGGCGTCGTTGAAGTAGGCGGGGACGGTGATCACCGCCTTGGTGACCCGCTCGCCCAGGTACTTGCCGGCATCCTCGGCCAGCTTGCGCAGCACCTGGGCGCTGATCTCCTCCGGCGCGTACAGCTTGCCGCGCACGTCGAAGCGGGCCATGCCGTCCGGGCCGGCCACGACGTCGAAGGAGACCGCCTTGGCCTCGCTGGACACCTCGTCGTAGCGGCGGCCGATGAACCGCTTGGCCGAGGTGATCGTCCCCTTGGGGTTGAGGATCGCCTGCCGGCGGGCGAGCTGGCCGACCAGCCGCTCGCCCTGCTCGGTGAACGCCACCACCGAGGGGGTCGTGCGCGACCCTTCCGCGTTGGCGATCACCGTCGGGTCGCCACCCTCCAGGACCGCGATCACCGAGTTGGTCGTGCCCAGGTCGATACCCACGGCCTTGGCCATGTGCGTCCCCCATCTCCAGAGAAGACTGGCAGAATCGAGCGCTGATCCGAAGGAGCTGCAGCCCACGTCATCGCGGATGCGCGAGAGGGAGAGATCTCGTCCGAGTCCAGTTGGCGTCCGGGGGACGCGCCCGGGGGGGCAGACCTCGTCCCGCTACAGCCCGGACGCACAACAGCTGCTTCCTGAGCAAACAGAAACAACACCGATACCCGCTTCTGCTCCCCCCAAACCGGGAATCTACCTTCCTGTTTCTCCTCGCTCGGTGGGTCCCCCGAACAGCGCGCCAACCAAGGCGGCAGGCCATGATCAAGGGATTGCACACGAGCGGGCAGGAGCCTTCCGGCCGCTAGGCCGACCCTTGCGATCCCAGAGGCTCGCTTCGGAGCTATGCCTGCACCAGATGGACAAGCGCAGCTCGTTCGTGAACGATCACGCTCCGTGAGACCTCGAGGCGCCGACCGGGAGCGCCGCGATCGGTCCGGGATCGCGGTGCTGCTGGGCTACGGCGAGTTCTTCATCGACACCGTGGTCGCCCTGGCGCTCATCGCCGGCGGGACCATGCTGCTCGGCGTCGTCGTCTACGACTTCGTGCGCGACCTGGGCCAGGGGCCGTTCATCGCGGCGGTGCTCGAGCTGCTGAGCGGCCTGCTGCTGGTCTTCATCTTCACCGAACTCATCACCACCATCCGGGTCGTCATCGCCCGCCGGCGGGTGGTGGTCGAGCCGTTCCTGATCGTGGGCATCGTGGCCGCGGTTCGGCGCCTGATCGTGATCAGC
>DASUPQ010000533.1 GCA_036280995.1 Actinomycetota bacterium
GGCGATATGCAGGTGTTGGGCCAGGCCGCCTCGATACGTGACCTCACGGGTTCGATGCCGATTCGGGCGCGGCGTTGGCCGTCAGCATCCTTTAGCGCGGATTTCCACGCTCACTAATCCTCCCTCCGTCGACGCGATCCAGAGCTTGGGTGTCTGGAGCCGAGACCCTGCCTGAGCAGCAGAGATGTCCTGCGTTGAGATCAATCAGCCCCTTGCGTGGAGGTGTGTTCAGGTGTCACAGAGCGAAGGCAACCGTAAGTGTTACTGGTTCGTGATCGGGCTGAGGGCTGCCCGCGGACGCCCGTGACGAGGCCCTTGACCAGGGAGTTCTGGGTTTGTCCAGGAACGACACGCGCAGATGTGGGCTCCAGCCGGCCCGCACGGCAGTTCTGCTAGACCGGGCCCGTGACAGCGGAACCGGCCCCCGACTCGCCGGCCCCCGGCTCGGAGTTCTTCACCACGCCCACCCAGCCGAACCAGCGTCGGTATGAGGCGCTGCGCGCCTACTTCGTGGAGCGGATCAGCGTCGCCGAGGCCGGCGCCCGGGTCGGCTACACCCGCGCGAGCATGGCCAGCCTGCTGCGCGAGTTCCGCGCCGGAAAGATCCAGATGTTCGCCCCGCCCGGCAAGCCCGGCCCGAAGAGCGCCCCGGCCAAGGATCGCGCCCGGGCCCGGGTGGTCGCACTGCGCCGGGAGGGCCTGTCGGTGTATGAGATCAGCTCCCGGCTGCGCGCCGAGGCGACTCCGCTCAACCGCACCGGGGTCGGGCAGATCCTCACCGAGGAGGGCTTCGGGCGGCTGCTGCGCGGGCCCGCGCCCCAGGCCAGCACCAGCCCGGGGACCACCGGGCGGGACACGCACCTGCCCCGGGCGTCGGTCATCGACTTCGCCGCGTTCGGCGCCCGCGCCGAGACCAGCCTGGCCGGGCTGCTGCTGATGATCCCCGACCTGGTCGCCCTCGACCTGCCCGCCCTGGTGGCCCAAGCCGGCTACCCCGGCACCGCGGCGATCCCGGCCACCAGCCGGATCCTGTCGCTGCTGGCGCTGAAGCTGACCGCCACCCGCCGGGTCTCCCACGTCGACGACCTGCTCGCCGACCCAGCCAGCGCGCTGTTCACCGGGCTGTCGGTGCTGCCGAAGAAGTCCGCGCTCACCGACTACTCCTACCGGCTCGGCCACGACCACCAGCAGCGCTTCCTGGCCGCGCTGGACCAGAAGATGATCGGGGCGGGCCTGGCCACCGCCGAGAACGCGATCTTCGATCTCGATTTTCACGCTGTGATGCACTGGGGTGCCGACCCGGTCCTGGAGCGCCACTACGTGCCCACCCGGTCCCAGCGGTCCCGGTCGGTGCTGACCTTCTTCGCCCAGGACAGCGGCACCCACAACCTGGTCTACGCCTACGCCAACGCCGACATCTCCAAGGCCACCCAGAACCGGGAGGTCATCGCCTTCTGCGACCACTGGAAAGCCGTCAGCGGCAACGACCCGGCCATGCTGATCATGGACCAGAAGGTCACCACCCAGCAGGTGCTCGGCGAGCTCGACGAGCGCGGGGTCAAATTCGCCACCCTGCGCATGCGCTCACCCGCACTGGTCCGCCATATCAACGCCCTGACCAGCAGCGACTACAAGACGATCACCCTGGACCGGCCCGGCCGACACAACCGGCCCAAGGTCGCCGAGTCCCCGGCGGTGACCCTCACCAGCTACCCCGGCACCGTCCGCCAACTGGTCGTCACCGGGCTGGGCCGCGAGGCGCCCACCGTCATCATCACCAACAACCACGACATCAAGACCAAGGCCCTGATCGAGGCCTACGCCCGGCGGATGACCATCGAACAACGCCTCGCCGAGATCATCCAGGCCTTCTGCGCCGACGCCCTCTCCAGCACCGTCAACCTCAACGTCGACCTCGACATCGTCCTGTGCGTCCTGGCCCAAGCCCTCCTCGCCGCCTTCCGGGCCCGGCTCGGCCCCGGCTACACCACCGCCACCCCCGACACCCTCCAACGACGCTTCCTCGACACACCAGGAACAATCCTCACCAACGCCGACACGACCACCGTCGTCCTCAACCGCCGCGCCTACTCACCCGTCCTGCGCCAATCCGACCTCCCCACCGACACCACCGTGCCCTGGTGGCAAGGCCGCCGACTCCGCCTCCAGTTCGCCTGACACCAGAGGTTGAATCCGCTGCATGGAAATCGGCGTTAGCGTCGAGGAGTGGCCGACCTGCGCCTGTACTTCGACCCCGTCTGCCCCTTCTGCTGGATGACCAGCAAGTGGGTCCGGATGGTCGCGGCCGGGCGGCGCTACCGCGTCGAGTGGCGCTTCAT
>DASUPQ010000534.1 GCA_036280995.1 Actinomycetota bacterium
CAATGCACGGTGTCGCGCATGACCAGCGGCGGCTCGGCCGGGTTGATGACGATGATGGCCTTGCCGCGCCGGGCGCCGCCGACGCGCTCGACCGCCCCGGCGGTGGTCCGGGTGAACTCGTCGATGTTCTGGCGGGTGCCGGGCCCGGCCGAGCGGGAGGCCACCGTGGAGACGATCTCGGCGTAGGGGACCGGGCTGGCCGAGGACACCGCGGCCACGATCGGCGCCGTGGCCTGGCCGCCGCAGGTGATCAGGTTGAGGTTGGGGGCGTCCAGGTGCCGGTCGAGGTTGACCCCGGGCACGACCGCCGGCCCCAGCTTGGCCGGGGTCAGGTCGATGGCGATGATCCCGGCGGCGGCCAGCCGGGGCGCGTTGGCGGTGTGCACCCGGGCGCTGGTCGCCTCGAAGGCCAGGTCGACCTCGCCGGCGTGGGCCTCGACCCAGTCGATCCCGTCGGCGCTGGCCTCCACCCCCAGCTCCCGGGCCCGGGCCAGGCCCTCGGAGGCCGGGTCGATCCCGACCAGGGCGCGCAGCTCCAGCGACGGCGACCGGAGCAGCTTGTGCACCAGGTCGGTGCCGATGTTGCCCGACCCGATGACCACGCAGCGCAACATCAGCGGTTCCCTCCCCGGTGGACGGACAGGCCGACCGGGCCCAGCCAGTCGAACTCGGCCCGGAACACGTCGCCCTCGGCCAGGGGGACGGCGGCGTGCAGGGCGCCGGTCATGACCACGTGCCCCGCCTCCAGGGTCTCCCCGAGCGGATGCAGGGTGTTGGCCAGCCAGGCGACCGCGTGCAGCGGGTCGCCGAGGGCGGCCGCGCCGGCGCCGGTCGCGACCAGCTCGCCGTTGCGGGTCATGGCCACCCCGACCAGCCGGGGGTCGAGCCGGTCGAGGGGGACCAGGTGGCTGGAGAGGGCGATGGCCGAGCTGGAGGCGAGGTCGGCGATGGTGTCGGCCAGCCGGATGCGCCAGTCGGCGACCCGCGAGTCGATGATCTCGATCGCGGCCACCGCTCCGGCGGCGGCCCGCCGCACGTCAAGGGCGGTGCAGTGGGGGCCGGCCAGGGGGGCGTCGAGCACGACGGCGATCTCGGCCTCGACCTTGGGCTGGATCAGCCGGTCCAGGTCGACCCCCACCCCGTCGGGGTGGACGCCACCGGCCAGCACCGGCCCGTAGTCGGGCTGGTCGATGCCGAGCTGCTCCTGCATGGCCCGGCTGGTCAGGCCCAGCTTGTAGCCGACGACCCCGCCCTCGCCGTCGGCCTGGAGCAGCTCGACCAGGCGGCGCTGGACGGCGTAGGCGTCGGCGGCGGTCAGCTCCGGCCGCTCCTCGGTCAGGGGCGGGATGGGGACGCGGTCGCGGCGGGCCCGGTGCAGGGCCCTGGCCAGGTCGTCGACGGGCAGCGGGGGCTCGACCCCGCCCGAGCCCCAGTCGACCGGGAGCCCGCCCGGCTCGAAGGAGCTCATGAGGCCCCCCGCACCCGTGGCCGATGCTCCGGCGCAGTCGGAAGGGTGGAGGCGGCACGGCCTCGACCTCGACCGGACCGGTCTCGGTCGGGCCGCCAGCCGAGCTGGTCGGAGATGGCGTCGGCGGCCTGGATCACCGAGGCCCGGAAGAAGCGGCGCAGGGTGTCGCCGTTGACCCGCATCACCGGGCCGGCCACGCTGAGGGCGGCGATCACCTGGCCGCGGGCGTTGCGGACGGGGGCGGCCACGCTGGCCACCCCGAGCTCGCTCTCGCCGATGTTCTCGGCCCACCCCTGGGCCCGGACCCCCTCCAGCTCGGCCTTGAGCTGGGCGAGGTCGCAGATGGTGGCGTCGGTGCGGCGCTCGGGCCGCCATCCCTCGAGCAGCGCCTGCCGGCGCCGCTCGGGCTGGAAGGCCAGCAGCACCTTGCCGGTGCTGGTGCAGTGGGCCCAGTTGCGGTGGCCGATGCGGCCGAAGATCCGCAGGGTGTGGGGGCTCTCCAGGCGCTCGACGTAGACCACCTCGCGGCCGTCGAGGACGGCCACCTGGACGGTCTCCTTGGTGGCGTTGCGCAGCTCCTCGATCACGGTGGTGGCGGCGTCGTGCAGGACCCGGTGCACCGACACCCGCGCCCCCAGCTCCCACATCATCAGGCCCAGCCGGTAGGTGCCGGTGGCCGGGTCGTGCTCCAGGATCCGCTCGGCGGTCAGGGTGGCCAGCAGCCGGTGCACGGTCGACTTGCCCAGCCCCAGCCGCCGGGCCAGCTCGGTCACCCCCAGCGACCCCTCGGCCGTGCCGAACTCCTTCAGCAGCCGGGCCGCGTTCTGCACCGACGACAGGGTCGCCCCCTCCCGCGAAGGCGCCCGCTCCCGCGAGGGCGCCCCCTCCCGCGAAGGCGCCCGCTCCCGCGAGGGCGCCCGCTCCCGCGAAGGCGCCCCGTCCCGCCCCCGGGCGCGGCTCACCCCGACCCTCCCGGTGGTGGGCCCCCCGAACGGGAGGGTAGCCCACCCGGGCGGGAGCTGCGCTCGGTTGTCCCCAGGGCCCTGAGCAGGGCGGTGCGGATGGCCGCGGGGTCGGTGGCGGCGGCCACGGCCTGGTCGCCGGGGGCGAGCTCACGGGCCAGGAGGGCCTGGGCGCGGACCAGGCCGGCGGTGGTCGCCCCGGCCAGCTCGTCGACCAGCTCTTGGCGGCCGGGGGCGTGGGCCCGGATCGTCTCCAGCTCGCGGGCGGCGGCGGCGTGGGCGCTGGCCAGGCCGGTGCCGGCATGGGTGGCGTGGTGGGGGGTGAGCTGGGAGCCGGGCTCGACCACCAGGTGGTACAGGTAGGTCCCGACCCCGAGCACGCGGCGGACCTCCTCGGGGGCGGGGCCGTCGGCCTCGGCGACCAGGCCGAGCACGGGCAGGACCACCGGGTCGAAGAAGCGCAGGTCCCAGGCCAGTCCGTCGGCCTCCCCGGCCACCTCGACCTCCTGGCCGACCGGGGCCGGGAACCGCTCGCCGGTCCCGATCACGTGCAGGTTGCGGGCCCCGGCGGCGGCCACGGTGAGCCGCGGGGCGGCGAGCAGCGGCAGCCGGGCCTGCTCGGCCGGGGGCAGCAGCCGCGCCTGGGCCAGGTAGGCGTCGTGGACGGCGGCCACGAAGTCGGCCATGGCCTGGCGCATCTGCCGAGGATCGGTCCTCTGCATGGTCTGGCGACCATAGCCCACGTTCCTCCATGCGGGAAGGGACGCTATCCCGCGGAGCGGGACGGGCCGTACCTTCTCCCGAAGCGGCCGAGCAAGGAGCGTGCATGGGGATCCTCCGCCTGTCGCACGTGGACGTCCGCGTGCCCGACCTGGACCTGGCCAGCGCCTACTACACCGAGGTCATGGGCCTGCTCGAGGTCGAGCGGACCGCCACCGAGGTCTACCTCAAGTGCTGGGACGAGCCCGACCACCACTCGGTCAAGCTCGCCTACGCCCCCCGGGTCGGGCTCGACCTGATCAGCTTCAAGGTCGAGGCCGACGAGGACCTGGCCGAGCTCGAGTCGCGGGTCGAGGGCTACGGCTTCCCGGTGCGCCGCGTGTCGCGCGGCGAGTCGGTCGGCCAGGGCGAGTCGATCCGCTTCGAGACCCCCTCGGGGCAGCTGATGGAGCTGGTCCGCGAGGTCGAGCGGGTCGGCGGGCTGCTCCCCAAGGTCAACCCGCCGCCGTTCCCGCCCCAAGAGCTCCGCGGCATCGCCCCGCCCCGGATCGACCACGTCCTGGTCACGGCCGAGGAGGTGGCCGAGGCGACCCGCTTCTACATGGAGGTGCTGGGGTTCCGCCTCACCGAGCAGCTGCTGGACGGCAACGGCCACCAGATCGGCGTCTGGATGGAGCGCTCCCACTCGCCCCACGACCTGGCCGTGGTCACCGGGGCCAACGGCGGCCTGCACCACTTCGCGTTCTGGCTGGACGACTGGGACCACGTGCGCAAGGCGGCCGACATCCTGGCCTACAACGGGGTCCAGATCGACGTCGGCCCGACCCGCCACGGCATCACCCGCGGCAACACCATCTACTTCTTCGACCCCCTCGGCACCCGCAACGAGGTGTTCACCGGCGGCTACCGGCCCGACCCGGACTTCCCCACCATCACCTGGACCGAGGACAACATCGGCCGGGCGATCTTCTACTACGAGGGCGACCTGAACGACCGGTTCATGAAGGTCCACACCTGAGATGGGCATCCTGCGCCTGTCCCACGTCGAGGTCCGGGTGCCCGACCTGGAGCTGGCCACCGCCTACTACACCGAGGTGCTGGGGCTGCTGGAGACGGGCCGGGACGCCGAGCGGGTGTTCCTCAAGTGCTGGGACGAGCACGAGCACCACTCGGTGATCCTCCGCTACGCCGCCACCTACGGGCTGGAGCACATGGGCTTCAAGGTCGAGCACGCCGACGACCTGGAGCGGTTCGAGAAACGGGTCGAGCAGGACGGCGGCCAGGTGACCCGCCACGCCCGCGGCGAGCTGGCTCCCGGCCACGGCGAGGCCATCCGCTTCCAGACCCCGACCGGGCACCGCTGCGAGCTGGTCCACGGGATGGAGAAGGTCGGCAACCTGCTCCCCCGCACGAACCCGCCGCCGCGGCCGCTGGGGCTGGTCGGGATCGCCCCGCCCCGCCTCGACCACATCTTCGTCACCGCCGAGGACGTCGACGGGGGGACCCGCTTCTTCCGGGAGGTGCTGGGGTTCCGGCTGACCGAGCAGATCCTGGCCGACGACGGCCACCAGCTGGCCACCTGGCTGGAGGTGTCCCACACCCCGCACGACATCGCCCTGGTCACCGGGCCCAACGGCGGCCTCCACCATTTCGCCTTCTGGCTGGACGACTGGAACGAGGTCCGCACCGCCGCCGACATCCTGGCCTACCACGGGGTGCCGATCGACGTCGGCCCGACCCGCCACGGGGCCACCCGCGGCTACGCCGTCTACTTCTTCGACGCCGCCGGCAACCGCAACGAGGTGTTCACCGGCGGCTACTGGGTCGACCCCGACCACGAGGTCGTCACCTGGACCGAGGCCGAGATGGGCCGGGCCATCTTCTACTACGAGGGCGCCGTCAACCAGCGGTTCCTGACCGTGCACAGCTGACCCGAGAAGGGGGCGAGATGGCCGAGGACCCGCCGCGGCCGGAGGGGTTCGGGGAACCCCGAGGGGGTGCCCCGATGGGTCAGGGCGAGGAGCCGGCCCTGCCGCGGACCGAGCGGCCCGACGCCCCCCTGTACCTGGCCAGCTACCTGCGCCGCCGGGCCCGGGCGGCCGTCCCCGAGACGGCCACCGACCCCGAGGCCGAGACCCGGGCCGACCCGGCCACGCCGCTGTACCTGCGGCGGTTCCGGGAACGGCGGGCCGACCCGGACGCCCCGGACGCGCCCCCGCCGGTCTGGAACGGCGAGCCGCTGGAGGTGACCCCGGCCTGGGCCGAGATCACCCGGACCAAGGAGGTCGTCCCCCAGACCGACGCCGGCGCGTTCCGGGTGGCCGCCCAGGTCCACATCATCCGTCACGGCGAGACCCAGGGGTACTCGACCGAGAGCGGCCTCACCCCCCTGGGCGGCTGGCAGGCCCACCGCCGCGGCTTCGACCTGTCCAAGGGCGTCCGCGAGGGCGAGCAGGTCCAGATCGTCTGCGCCGACACCAACCGGGCCCGCCAGACGGCCGAGCACCTCCACCGCGGCCTGCTCGACGGCCTCGACCTGTGGCGCCGCGACGCCAAGGTGGCCGAGCCCCGGCCCATGGCCGAGTTCCGCAACTTCCAGGTCGCCACCCCCGACGGCCTGCGGGACGTGACCAGCGCCTTCCGCATGTACCACGCCCTGATGGAGCGCTACGAGCGGGTCGCCCTCGGCGACCGCCCGATGTGGCTGGTCGAGGTGGACCGGTTCTGGAACGTCCAGCAGGGCGGGGCCGACCCCATCCACCACTGGATGACCATCCCCATGCTCCACTTCGAGCCGCCGGCGAGCTGCGTGCGCCGCTTCTGGGCCGGCTTCCTCCGCCTGGTCGACGAGGCCCCGGGGGCCCGGATCCTGTGCGCCACCCACTCCGGCCCCATCCGGGCGTTCGCCGCCTGGGCGGCCGGCTACGACCCGGGCGAGCCCTACAACACCGAGGAAGTCCTGGTGAAGCTGAAGGAGGGCGGCGGCGAGGCCCTGGTCGCCTACCGCAACCGGGTCCAGGAGGTCCAGGTCCCGCCCCCGGCGGCGCGGCCCGACTGGTGGGAGGGCATCCGGTGAGCTACGTGCGCTGGCTGGACGGCTACGACCCGGCCGAGCGGGCCCGCCTCGGGGGCAAGAACGCCAGCCTGGGCGAGCTGCTGTCGGCCGGGCTGCCGGTGCCGCCCGGGTTCGCCGTCACCGTCGACGCCTACCACACCGTCCGCGGCCACGCCGACGTCCGCCGGGCCGTGACCGGCCTGCTGGGCGAGGTCGACCTGGGCGACGCGGCCGCCCTGGAGGAGCTGAGCGCCGCCATCCGCCGCCGGATCGAGGAGGTCCCGCTGGACGACGGCGTTGCCGCGGCCGTCCGCTCCGCCTATGACGAGCTGTGCGAGCGCTGCCGGGCCGAGGCGGTGCCGGTGGCGGTGCGCTCCTCGGCCACCGCCGAGGACCTGCCCGACGCCAGCTTCGCCGGCGAGCACGACACCTACCTGTGGGTCCGCGGCCCCGACGACGTCCTGGCCCACCTCACCCGCTGCTGGTCGAGCCTGTTCACGGCCCGGGCCATCGCCTACCGGCGCGAGCGGGGCTACGACCACGACGTGGTCGCCATGTCGGTCGGGGTCCAGAAGATGGTCCGCCCGACCGCCTCGGGGGTGGCCTTCACCCTCAACCCCCGCGACGGCGACCGCTCCCAGGTCGCGATCGAGGCCGCCTGGGGCTTCGGCGAGGGCATCGTCTCCGGCGAGGTCACCCCGGACAGCTTCCTGGTCGACAAGGTCCTGGGCGAGATCGTGCAGCGCACCATCTCCGACAAGGCGGTCGAGTACCGGCTGGGCGCCGGCGACCGGGTCGAGCGGGCCGACGTCGCCGCCGGCCGCCGCACCGCCCCCAGCCTCACCGACGACCAGGTCAAGGCCGTGGCCCGCCTGGCCCGCCAGGCCGAGCGGCACTACCGCCACCCCCAGGACGTGGAGTGGGCCGTGGACGCCGACCTGCCCGCCGACCAGGCCGTGACCCTGCTCCAGGCCCGGCCGGAGACGGTCTGGAGCCGCAAGGCGGCCACGCCGGTCGCCACCGCCGCCGACCCGTTGGCCAGCATCGTCAGCACCCTGCTGTCGCCCCTGCACGCACGCGACCACGCACGTGAAGGTTCGGACGCGCCCGGGCCGTGACCCGGGCCTCGACGGAAGGACAAGGAGATGGCCGACCGGTTCCCGAGCCCCTTCGAGATCGAGACCCCCGCGGGGGCCGAAGGGTGGCAGGAGCTGTACACCTACTCGCTGCCGTTCTCGACCGACCGGCGCGAGTACGAGGACTCGATGTTCTGGTTCCAGGACGGGGTCCACTGGCCGGAGGTCATGAGCCCCTGGGACGCCACCTTCTACGAGTTCGCCCTGGCCTCGCTGTCGCAGTACAACACCCGCCACTACCTGATCCCGCCGGCCCTCGGCGTCGACTACCGGGTCCTGAACGGCTACGCCTACCTGTCCCCGGTCGGGGTCGCCGACCCGGCCGAGATCGAGGCCCGGGTCCCCCACTTCCTGGAGCGGGCCGGCTTCTACTTCCGGAACTGGGCCTCCCTGTACGAGCAGTGGATGGGCAAGATCCGCGGGCTCATCGGCGAGATGGAGGCGCTGCAGTTCGAGCCGCTGCCCGACAAGGAGGACCTGGAGGTCGTCACCGAGGGCCGCGGCATGGGCTCCGGGCTCGAGCTCCAGCGCAGCTACCACCGCCTGGTCGACCTGGCCCTGCAGCTGTGGCAGTACCACTTCGAGTTCCTCAACCTCGGCTACGCCGCCTACCTGGACTTCTTCGGCTTCTGCAAGCAGGCCTTCCCCAGCATCCCCGACCTGGCCATCGCCAAGATGGTCGCCGGCGTCGAGGTCGACCTGTTCCAGCCGGACGAGGAGCTGAAGAAGCTGGCCCGCCTGGCCGTCGACTCCCGGGTCGACGACGCCTTCCAGCGGTCCTCGGCGGCCGAGGTGATCGAGGCCCTGCGGGGCAGCGACGCCGGCCAGGTGTGGCTGTCGCAGTGGGAGGCGTCGGCCCAGCCGTGGTTCAACTTCTCGTCCGGCAGCGGCTTCTACCACACCGACGAGGTCTGGCTGGAGCACCTGGACATCCCGTTCGGGTTCGTGCGCGACTACACCGCCAAGCTGCGCGAGGGGGTCGACATCGGCCGGCCCATCGAGGCCATCCGGGCCGAGCGCGACCGGATCGTCGACGAGTACGGCGAGCTGCTGGCCACCGACGAGGACCGGGCCGCCTTCGAGCAGAAGCTCGGCCTGGCCCGGGTCGTGTTCCCCTACGTCGAGAACCACAACTTCTACGTCGAGCACTGGAGCCACTCGGTGCTGTGGCGCAAGATGCGCCAGCTCGGCGGCGTCCTGGCCAAGGAGGGGTTCTTCGGCGCTGATGACGACATCTTCCTGCTCAAGCGGGACGAGGTCCCCGAGGCCCTGTGGGACTACTACAGCGCCTGGGCGGTCGGGACCCCGCCCCGCGGCCCCGCCTACTGGGGCCGGGAGCTGGAGCGCCGCCGGGGCATCCTGACCGCGCTGCGGTCCTGGTCGCCGCCGCCCGCCCTTGGCCGCCCGCCCGAGGTCGTGACCGAGCCGTTCACGATCATGCTCTGGGGCATCACCGGCGAGAGCGTCAAGCAGTGGCTGGGCGCCGGTGACGGGTCCGGGGACGGCAGCCTCAAGGGCTTCGCCGCCTCCCCGGGGGTGGCCGAGGGCCCGGCCCGGGTGATCTTCTCGGCCGACCAGATCGGCGAGGTCCAGGCGGGCGAGATCCTGGTCGCCCCCCTGACCGCCCCCAGCTGGGCGCCGATCTTCGGCAAGATCGGGGCCACCGTCACCGACGTCGGCGGGATGATGGCCCACGCCGCCATCGTCTGCCGCGAGTACGGCCTGCCGGCCGTGACCGGCACCGCCTTCGGGACCAAGACCATCAAGACCGGCCAGCGCATCCGCGTGGACGGCAACCAGGGCACCGTCACCATCCTGGAAGCGTAAGGAGGCCGTCGCATGCTGACCGCCGAGCAGAACGCCGAGCTGACCCGGGTCGGGCCGGGCACGCCCATGGGCGAGCTCCTGCGCCGCTACTGGTACCCGGTCGCCTTCACCCGCCAGCTGGAGGAGTTCCCGGTGAAGCGGGTGCGGCTGCTCGGCGAGGACTGGGCCCTGTACAAGACCCGGGACGGGTCCTACGGGGTGGTCGAGGAGCACTGCCCCCACCGGCGGGCGTCGCTCGTCTACGGGGTGGTCGAGACCGAGGGCATCCGCTGCGGCTACCACGGCTGGCTGTTCGGCCGCGACGGCGCCTGCCTGGACCAGCCGGCCGAGCTCGACAAGACCTCGTTCAAGGACCGGGTCCGGGCCCGGGCCGGCCGGGCCCACGAGCTGGGCGGCATGGTCTGGGTGTACGTGGGCCCGGAGCCGGCGCCGCTGCTGCCCCGCTACGACGTGTACGTGATGGACGGGGTGCGCGACTTCGGCCACGCCCTGCTGCCCTGCAACTGGCTCCAGATCATGGAGAACGCCGTCGACCCCCACCACGTCGAGTGGCTCCATGGCCGCTACTTCGAGTTCCTCGGCAACCGGATGGGGTTCGAGGCCCCCAAGTCGTTCCAGCGCCGCCACGTCAAGGTCGCCTTCGACGAGTTCGAGCACGGCATCATCAAGCGCCGGCTGCTCGAGGGCCACACCGAGGACGACGACGACTGGGCCATCGGCCACCCGATGGTGTTCCCCTACTGCATGCGGGTCGGGGGCGCCGGGATCGAGCAGATGCAGATCCGGGTCCCGGTCGACGACACCACCACCTGGTTCGTGCTCTACACGGTCCACGCCCCCGACGGCGCCCCGGCCCCGTCCCAGGCCGCCATCCCCGACTACGAGCTGCCCTGGCGCGACGAGCACGGCAACCACATCGTCGACTACGTCGAGGGTCAGGACATCATGGCCTGGGTCACCCAGGGCCCGATCACCGACCGCACGGTCGAGCACCTGGGCAAGTCGGACGTCGGCATCGCCATGCTCCGCAAGCAGTTCAAGCAGCAGCTGGCCGCCGTGGCCGCCGGCCGCGACCCGATCGCCGTGGTCCGCGACCCGGCCGCCAACGACCGCATCGACCTCCCCTGCGAGAAGAACAAGTTCGGCGCCGGGGCCGACTTCGCCCTCCAGTGGATGAACCTCGGCTTCACCCGGTACTCGCCGCAGCTGGACGACCTGCTGCGCCTCCACACCGACGCCGCCGAGGTCCGGGCCAATGCCTGATTCGGAGGTGCTGCCCGAGGACCCGCACCCGCTGCCCCCGCCGACGGCCACCTTCGCCCGGGACGCCGAGCGCCACCTGCTCGACGCCCCCCGCCACTGCCCCCGCTGCGGCGCCGCCATCGCCGGCCCCAACGGCCTGGTGGTCGAGTACTGGGCCGCCGAGGACCGCGTCTTCTACTGCTGGTGCCGTTCCTGCGACTGGACCGGCACCGTGATCCAGGTCGACCGCCACATCGGCCACGAGGCGGCCGACTAGCCAGAGCCGACCCGGACCACCATCTCGACCTCGACCGCGAACCCGAGCGGCAGGGCGGCCACCCCGACCGCGGAACGGGCATGGCCGCCGCGGTCGCCGAACAGGTCCAGGAGCAGGGCCGAGGCGCCGTCGACCACGGCCGGGACGCCGGTGAACTCCGGAGTGCAGGCCACGAACCCGGTCACCTTCACCATCTGGGCGACCTGGTCCAGGGAGCCGAGGGCGTCGCGGGTCTGGGCGAGCAGGTTGAGGGCGCAGTCGCGGGCGGCCCGGCGGCCCTGGTCGAGGGTCAGGTCGGCCCCGAGCCGGCCGGTCCAGCCGTCGGCGCCCTGGCCGGACAGGAAGAGGAGATCTCCGGCCGACACCCAGCCCTCGTACAGGCCGGCCTTGGGCCGCAGGGCCGGCAGCTCCAGGCCCAGCTCGGCCAGCCGCCGCTCCGGGTCGGGCGCGGCCAGCCGGCGCCCGAGCGGGGTGGCGAACACCCTCCTGGCGCTCATCGGACGCTGAACACCCGGCCGGGGCGGGAAGGGCCGGGATCCGGGTCGAGGCCGAGACGCGCGAGCAGGGCGGCGATCGACCCGGCGGGGTCGCGGACCTCGAACAGCAGGGTCTGCATGCCGACGGCGGCGGCCCCGTCCAGGTTGACGGCCAGGTCGTCGACGAACAGGCAGCGGTCGGGGTCCTCGCCGATCTCGGCCGCGGCCCGCCGGAACGCCTCCGGGTCGGGCTTGAGCACCCCCAGCCGGGCCGCCTCCACCACCTGGTCGAACCCGGCCAGCTCCGGGAACCGCCCCGGCCAGCCGGGCCCGAACCAGTGGGCCATGTCGTTGGTGAACGCCACCAGCCGGACCCGCCCGGCCAGCGCCCCCATCGCCGCCCGCACCTCGACCCGCACCCGCGAGCAGGCCCGCCACAGCGCCCCCACGTCCAGGTCGGGCCGCCGCTCGGCCAGCCGCGCCCAGTAGTCCCGTTCGGGCACCTCCCCCCGCTCGACGGCCGCGTACTCCGCCTCTCCCCGGAACGGCCCCCCGGGGAACCCCGCCACCGCCACCGACTCGAACAGGGTCGGGATCACCACCCCGCCCATGTCCAGCAGCACCGCCACCGGCATCCTTCCCACCCCGCTCCCCCGGCCCCGGCCCCCCGCCCTGGCCCCGGCGGCCCGCCACAGCGCCCGCCGCCGCCGCACCGCCCAGTCGTCCAGGTCGACCCCTCGCCCAGCGGGAGCGGCCCCGGGTTCGGTCGCGCACAGGTCATCCGACCCAAGGGGGAGCGTAGACGACGCTGGAGCGGGGTTCGGCGGGCTGTCCACAGCCGCCCGCGATCCTGGGACAGGATCCCGTCGGCCGTCCACAGGCTCCCCGCACCCACCAGCTGCCATGGTCCGGGCCGCCGAACTACCCGAGCACGGTGACGACGCCTTCGCTACCGTCGACACGGATGCGCTGGCCGGTCTTGATGGTGGCGACGGCCTTGCCGGTGCCGATCACCGCCGGGAGGCCGTACTCGCGGCAGATGATGGCGGTGTGGCTCATGATGCCGCCGACGTCGGAGACGGTGGCGGCGATGCGGCTGAACACCGGCGACCACGACGGGGAGGTCGCCGGGCAGACGAGGATCTCGCCCTCCTGGACCTCGTCGAGCTGGGACACGTGGCGAACGACCCGGGCCGGGCCCTCGACCACGCCGGGCGAACCGGCGACCCCGCGCAGGGTCGCCTGGCCGTCGCCGTCGCCCTGGCCTTCCCGGAGCCACTCGTCGACGGTGTCGGTGGTGATGCCCCACAGCATGACCGTGAACGGCTCGCTCACCTCGGCCGGCGGCGGCCCAAGGGCGGGAACGGCGTCGGCCGCCGACAGGGCCTCGTGGATACGGCGGCGCTCGGTCACGATCGGCCGCCAGTAGTCGGCCCCGCGGGCCCTGCTCCCCACCGACCAGGCGGCCACGGTGTCGTACAGCGCCTCCATGACCTCGTAGCGGCGCAGGAAGAACATGTCCTCGGGGTCGTCGAAGATGCCCATGGCGGCCAGCGCCCGCGACAGCTCCTTGGACTTGCCCCAGAACGTCGCCCATATCCAGTGCTCGATGTAGAGCACGTGCTCCTCGATGTAGACGAACACCTTGCGGGCCAGGGCGACCATCTCGTCGAAGGCGCCCTGGTCGCCTTCGGCCAGCAGCGCCCGGTACTCGCCGGTGATCCGGTCGCGCTCGGCCAGGACCTGGTCGGTCGGGCGGTCGAGGGCCTCGCCGGCCCGCAGCCGGCGCACGTACTCCTTGACCGAGGCCAGCGGGATGCCGGGGTCGTCCAGCCAGGTGTCGTAGTAGTGGTAGCCGCCGGGGTGCCCGGGGTCGGTGTTGAACAGGAACCACGGGTCCGAGGTCCGCTCCCAGTCGGCCACCCACTCGCGGCCGCCCTCGCCCTGCCGGAGCTGCTCGAACAGCGACGCCGGGTCGCCGGCGGCCAGGACGACCTCGCCCACCCCGAGCCGCTCGGCCTCCTTGGCCAGGCGCTTGAGCTCGTCGTCGGGCCGGTACAGGTCGACGTGGAGGCCGCCCACCATGCGTGAGATCGACTGGTCGGTGATGTCGGGGAACGCCTGCTTGGCGAACATGAAGAAGGTCAGGTAGGCGGCGTAGCCGACGTTGAGCAGCTCGAAGTGGTACTGGTAGGTCTTGTACATGGTGAGGACGAGCTTGGAGAAGTCCTCGATCATCCGGTACCCGGACGAGTAGCCGACGTGGTCGAACACCACCGACTCGTCCTCCAGGTCGGGCAGGGGCGCGAACCGGATCGCCTTGATCTCCTCCAGGTGGGCGGTGACCTTGTCCTTCCACTCGGCGTAGATCTGGTCCCAGTGTTCGTAGTAGTGGCCGCCGCGGCGGCCGAACAGCTCGGCCCGCTCGGGCACGCTCTCGGGCGGGGCCGGCACCGGGGTCACGTACAGGTAGCCGTTGAGGATGCGCTGGTCGACCCCGAAGGCGGGCGGCATGGCGAAGATGCGGGTGTTGAACGCGCCGAGGGCCTGCCACCAGCACTCGCACTGGATCTCGTCGTAGGGGTGGAGCACGCCCGGGTGGTGCAGCCGGTCCTGGAACCAGAACCGCTGCTCGTCCAGGTCGCGCCGGTCCTCGCCGAACAGGTGGTACCAGTTGTACAGCTGCTCCCAGCCCTCGGCCCCCTCCGGGGTCGGCACCTCGAACGGGCTGGGGAAGCGGTCCTGGCTCACGGGCGTGTCCTTTCCGCTCGGCGCTCGCTGCGGCGGGGCGTGGGGGAGGCGATCGGGGTCGGGAGCCGGTCGGTGCCGGCGACCAGGGCGACCACGGCCGCGTCGACGGCCGCCCCGCCGGTGGCCGTCTGGGCGGCGTCGTCGGTGACGACCAGCACGGTGTTGCCGGCGGCCACGTCGACCAGGTCGACGGCCACGTGCGCGGCCGAGGTGGACAGCTCCCGGACCAGCACCATCCGGCGGCCGTCCAGGTCGGGCACCTGGCGCTCGGCCCAGACGCGGCCGAGGACCTCGGCCAGCAGCATCAGGCGCTCCCGCGGGACTTCTTGCCGGACTCGATCGCCCGGCCCGAGAGCTGCTCGGCGGTGCCGTTGGCCAGCAGGGCCGAGGCGACCTCGTGCGGTTTGGGGTAGATCTGGGCCGAGCGCAGGTCGCCGTAGCGGCGGACCGCCTCCGACCCGGCCTCCATGGCCTGGCGGACGGCGGCGATGCTGCCCTGGATGGCGGCGGCGAAGTAGCCGCTGGACACCCGCTCCACGGCCACGCACTCGACGTCGGCGGTCTTCATCATGGCCTCGATCCCGGCCGTGAGCCCGACCACTCCGCGGGTCTCGAACAGGCCGATGGCACGCTCCGACGGCATCGCTGCCCTCCTATCCGTCCAGCAGCCGCGGGTTGCCGGCGATGGCCGCGACCGGCCGGCTCGGGCTGGCGAAGATGATCGACTTGACCTTGCCCCGGGAGACGGCCTTGGCCGTCTCCTCCCCGATCTCCACCGCCTCCTCGACGGTGGCCAGGTCGCCCCCGAGGGCGACCGCGACCAGCCCCCCGCCGAGGCGCATCACCCCGTTCACGCGCACCTCGGTCGCCTTCACCATCGTGTCGATGGCGTCGAAGATGGGGACGAACCCCTCGGCCTCGATGAACCCGGCCGCCTCGTTGGCCATGCCGCTCTCCCCTCTCGTGTCCCTCAGCTGCCGTCCAGCCAGGTGACCACGGCCGCTCCGGTGCCCCAGACCGGCCCGTACTCGAGCACCCTGGCCGGCCCGTCACAGGCGCCGCTGCCGGCCAGGAAGGCCAGGGCCCGGAACTGGCTGTCGGCCTGCGCCTCCCGGGCGTAGTGCTCGCGCAGGGCCAGGGCCTCGTCGAGGCGGCCGGCCGCCAGCAGGTCGAGCACGCGGCGGTTCCAGGCGTCGTGGCCGGCGTCCTCGAAGCGGTCCTCGGCCGGCTCGATCCAGCGCTGGATCAGCCCCGACGACAGGCCGGAGACGGCCACGAAGGCGACCCGCCGGCCGAGCTCGCCGGCCGCCCGGGCCGCCGCCTCGGCGATCCGGCCCAGGTCGCCGGCGGCCGCGTACAGGTTGCAGGAGACGAGCGCGATCGGGCGGGTGCGGCCGGGGTCGACCAGCCGGCCCGCGACCACCGTGCCGGTGTCGATCGGGAAGCCGTCGTAGCGGGTCCGGCGGGCCTGGAAGCCCAGGTCCTCGGCCTGGCAGGCCCAGGCCTGGGCCAGCTCGACGTCGACCCGCAGGTCGTAGTCGAGGGTGCCGTAGTCGTAGGCGTACCAGTTCTCGTCGACGTGGCCGCCGCGGGGGTTGGGGTCGACCTGGAACTGGTGCCCGAGGACGGTGAACCACTGGGTCGACAGGACCACGAAGGCGTCCGGGCCGGCCGCCCGGAGGTCCTGACCGGCCTGCCGGGCCGCGTCGGCCAGCAGCTTCCAGCTCGGGGCCGGCTCGGCCGCCAGCAGCTGCGGCATCCCCGGGACCAGGGCCGCCCCGACCACGGTCACGATCGCACCCCGTTCACGACCTGGCTCCGGTCATGGCCCGGGGGCGGTCGGCGTCGTCGGGGCCGGGGGTCCAGCCGGGCGGGGCGGGATGGGCCCGGGCCGGGCTGGCCGGGTCCCACTCGACCACGGCGTTGCCGGTGCCGATGATGGTGCCGTAGCCGAGCACGTCCCCGGGGATCTCCGGCCAGCCCAGGGCCGACAGCAGCCACGACAGGCTGCCCGCCTTGACCTCGGCCGCGGTGGCCTCGATGTGGCGGGGCAGGAACGCCCGCAGCTCGCGGGTGCGGCCGGCCCGGACCAGGGTGAGCAGGTCCATGTCCCAGCGGTACTGGTGGTCGTCGTAGGGGTGCTCGGCGGCCATGTCCTCCGGCACCTCCGGCTCCCGGTCCCAGTGGAGGTGCGAGAGCGAGTTCGAGGCGGCCAGCACGGCCCGCCGGCCGGTCTCCTCGACGGCCCGGCGGGTGGCCGCGCCCAGGCGCTCCATCTGCTCCAGGTCGGCGTCGGCGTAGAAGTAGGGGTTGTTGTTGGCCGACAGCGACACCACCGGGATGTCCCAGTCCGGGTTGAGCAGGTGCAGGGCGCCGATGGTGGCGTAGTCGACCCGCACCCCCGGGTTGGTCATCTTGCGGGTGACCAGGCCGGCGTCGGCGGCGCAGTCGGCGATCGCGGTGGCCAGCTCGACGTCGGTGCGGAAGTCGTACCGGTAGCGCAGCAGGTGGGGGAAGATCGGCTCGACCGACAGGCCGCGCGGGTTGGGCACGCAGTTGACGTGGTGGCCGACCATGGTGATCCAGTGGGGCGCGTGGACCACCAGCACGTCGGGCCGGTGCCGCTCCCGCAGCCGCCGCCTGGCCTCCTGGTAGGCCCAGCGCAGCACCTCCCAGCCGCCGCGGGAGCGCGGCTCGTTCTGGGGCGGGTTCTCGGCGTAGATCAGGTGCGGCGGGTGCGGGGCCAGGTAGCCGGCGACGATGCCCGGTCCGCGGCCCCCGCCGGGGCCCGGCCCGGCCGCCGGGACGGCCGCCGGTGGCGGGGCCGTCTGGGGCGCCCGCCGCCGGTCGCCGACGCTGACGTGGAACACACGCGACATGCCCGCACGCTAGTCAGCGGCCCGCCCGTTGCCTACGCTTGTGTCCGGTACTGCCGGACATCTGCGGGGTTGCGGTGGTCGGGAGCGCGGGGCCGCGGGTCGGGGCGGTGGCCAAGGCGGCCAGGGTCCTGGAGGCGTTCACGCCCCTGGTGACCTCCCTCAGCGTGCGCCAGGTGGCCGAACGAACCGGGATCCCGCGCAGCACCGCCCATGCGCTCTGCCTGACCCTGTGCGACGCCGGGCTGCTGGAGGAGACCGGCGGCCGGGGCTACCGGCTGGGACCGGCCCTGGTCGGCCTCGGCGGGCAGGTGATCGAGCGCACCGGGCTGGTCGGTGCCGCCGAGGGGGTGCTGGGGCGGCTGGCACCTACCGACGGGCTCGAGATCCACCTGGGGCAGCTCGTCGGGGGCTGGGTGGTGTACCTGGACCGGGCCAGCGGCCCGGTGCGGGCGCCGATGCACAACCGGGTCGGCCTGCGGGCCCCGGCCCACCTGACCGGATGCGGCAAGGCGGCGCTGGCCATGCTCCCGCCGGCCGAGGTGGCCGCCCGGGTCGAGGAGGTGTGCGCGGCCGAGTCCCGGCGCCCGCCCGACCTGGCCGCCCTGACCCGGGAGCTGGCCCGGGCCCGCCGGGCCGGGTTCGTGGTCAGCGACACCTTCCAGCCGGGGCGGACCTCGGTGGCGGCGCCGGTGCTCGACCCGGCCGGCCGCCCGGCCGGCGGGATCTCGGTCGCCGGGCCGACCCCGCTGCTGGCCGGCCGCCGCCGCGACCGCATCCGGGACCAGGTGGTGGCCGCCGCCGCCACCATCAGCCGCCGCCTGGCCTCCGAGCCCGGACCCTGACCATGGACGACCCGGCCGAGGCGGCCATGCAGGCCTACTACGCGCTGGGTGGCGAACAGCGCCGCCTCGGCGAGGGCGAGGGTGTGGGGGAGCTCGAACGGACCAGGGAGATCCTGCTCCGGCACCTCCCCGCCCCGCCGGCGGTGATCGCCGACATCGGCGGTGGTCCCGGCCGTTACGCCTTGTGGCTGGCCGGGCGCGGGCACCGGGTCGAGCATCGCGACCTGGTCCCGCTCCACGTCGACCAGCTGCGCGCCGCGGCCGGCGACCTCCCCCAGGTCGCCACGGCGGTGGGCGACGCGCGTGAGCTGGACCTCGACGACGCCTCGGTCGACGCCGTGCTGCTGCTGGGGCCGCTCTACCATCTGCGGCGCCGCCGGGACCGGGTGGCGGCGCTGGCCGAGGCCCGGCGGGTGGTGCGGCCCGGGGGGCCGGTGTTCGTGGCCGCCATCTCGCGCTGGGCGCCACGCCTGGCCGGCGAGCTGCGGTTGCGCCTGTACGAGGAGCTGCCGGCGATCCGGGAGGAGTCGCCGCGCGTGGAGCGCACCGGGTTCATCCCGCCGCTGTTCTACCGGTCGTTCACCGGCTACTGCCACCGGCCGGGCCAGCTCCGGGCCGAGCTGCGCAGTGCCGGCCTGGAGGTGGTCGACCTGGTCGGCGTCGAGGGGCTGGCCTTCGCCCTCAGCGACCTGGAGGAGCGCCTGGCCGACCCGGTGGGCCGGGCGGTGGTCCTGGACGCGGCCCGGGCGATCGAGCGGGTGCCCGAGCTGCTCGGCCTAGGGCCGCACCTGCTGGCCACGGCCCGGCGGCCTACGGGCTGACCGTGGTCCGCTGGTCGGGGGCGACCCCGGGGTCGAGGACCCGGTGCCGGCTGGCGTCGTCGGTCAGGGGAGCCTCCCGAGCCGGTGGGTGACCTCGGCCCAGGCGGGCGAGGCGGGGTCGATCACGGCCATGTGGTCGACGCCGGCCAGCTCGACCAGCTCGACGGGGTCGCCGGCGGCGGCCGCGGCGGCGGCGTAGGCGCGGCTCTGCTCCACCGGGACCCGGCTGTCGGCGTCGCCATGGACCAGCAGCTGGCGGACCCCGAGGGGGAGGCGGGCCCGCGGCGAGGCGAGCCGGTAGCGCTCGGGGTCCTGGTCGGGGGTGGCGCCGAGGAAGCCGGCGACGGCGTCCTCGCCGATGCCGTCGGCGGCCCCGGCGTGCAGGTCGCAGACCCCGGCCAGGCTCACCGCCAGCCCGGGGGTGACCAGCGGCGCCGCCCCGGGGGCGCCGGCCGGCAGCCCGGCCCGGGCGGCCGACCACAGGGCCAGGTGGCCGCCGGCCGAGTGCCCGGCCACGACCAGGCGGTCCAGGTCCAGCGGGGCCCGGCCGGCCAGCCCGGCCAGGTGGTCGAGCCCGGCGGCCACGTCCTCGCAGGTGCCGGGCCAGCCGCCGCCGGGCTGGCCGACCCGCCGGTACTCGAGGTTCCAGGCCGCGAACCCGCGCCCGGCCAGGTCGGCGGCGAGCGGCCGCATCAGCTCCAGGGTCCGCCCGGCCCGCCAGAACCCGCCGTGGAGCAGCGCCACCACCGGCCACGGTCCCGGCCCGGCGGGCCGCCACAGCTCGCCGAACCGGTCCGGCCCCGGGCCGTACGCCTCGGCCGGCGGGGTCACAGGCCCAGGCGGCGCCGGACCCGGTCGAAGGACCCGGCCGGGTCGGCGACGTCGAAGTGGACCCCGGCCATGCCGGCGGCGCCGGCCCCGGCGACGTTGGCCGGGTCGTCGTCGACGAACACGATCGCGGCCGGGTCAAGGCCCATCGCCGCCGCCGCCTGGTCGTAGGCCCGCGGGTCGGGCTTGGCCACGCCGGTCTCGCTCTCGTCGAGGAGGACGTCGAAGGAGCTGAGGAAGTCGCTGCGCTCGACCACCTCCCGGCTCAGGAAGGCGACCAGCTTGCTGGTGAGCAGGCCGGTCCGGCACCCGGCGGCGCGGGCGTCGGCGACCAGGGCGTGGCCCTCGGGCCGGACGGCCAGCCCGTTCGGGGTCTCGAACATCGCCCTGGTCACCTCCGGCCAGCTCAGGGAGGCGCCCAGGAGACGGCTGATCTCGGCCGCCCGCCGGTCGAAGTAGGCCCGGGAGGTCAGCTCGCCGGCCTGGACCGCGCGCCAGGGCGGGTCGGTGGCCGGGCCGAGCGGGCCCCGCCAGGCGAGGGTGCCGGGGGGCCAGCCGTTGCGGGCCTCGAAGTCGGCCAGCAGCTCCCAGGGGGTGGGGAGCAGGACCCCGCCCACGTCGAGCAGGACTCCCTTGGCGTCGGCGCCGGCCATTCAGCCGGGCCCGGCCTGGCCGGGGGCGCCGGGGCGGCCCAGGTAGGCGAGCATCCGGTCCATGGCCGAGGTCCCCGGCGGCCCCACGGCCTGGCGGGGCCGCCGGCTCCACACCGTCTCCGGCCGCGCCTGGAGCAGCCACAGCTGGCGCCCTCCGGGCCCCGGGCCGGCCGCCCACTCCACGTCCTGGGGTGCGCCAAGGGCCTGCTCGATGCGCTTGCCCAGGCCGGCCAGCTCGAGCACCTCGGCGTCCTCCAGGCATGGCCGGGCCCGCAGGTCGGCCGGGACCTCCTCCCGGACCACCCGCCCGGCGGCCGGGTCGAACCGGTCGGCGAACGCCTTCTCCCCCACCGTGCGCGAGCGCAGCTCCATGGTCACCTTGTCGACGGCGAACCGGTCGGGGGTGACCTCGCCCTCGACGACCGCCGTGCCGAGCCCGTAGGCGGCCTCGATGGTCACCTGCGAGGGGTCGCCGTTCAGCGGGTCGAGGGTGAGCAGCACCCCGGCGGCCTCGGCCGGGACCATGGCCTGGACGACCACGCCCATGGCCGGCTCGTCGTCGGGGATCCCCAGCCGGGCCCGGTAGGCGACCGCCCGGGAGGTGAACAGGCTCGCCCAGCAGCGGGTGACGTGCTCGGCCACCGCCTCCGCCCCCCGCACCCACAGGTAGGTGTCGTGCTCGCCGGCGAACGACGCCTCGGCGGTGTCCTCGGCGGCGGCGCTGGAGCGGACCGCCACCGGCACCTGGCCGTCCCCGCCCAGGCGCCGGTAGGCGGCGGCGAGCTCGCCGGCCAGCCGCTCGCCGACCGTGAGCCGGCCGCCCCCGGCCAGCGCCTCCCGGTAGGCGGCGGTGGTGACGGCGAACCCGGGCGGCACCCGCAGCCCCAGGCGGACCAGATGCCCGAGCCCGACCGCCTTCCCGCCCACCAGCGGCCCGCTGCCGGCGTCGCACTCCTCCAGCCAGAGGACCCGGCGATCGGTCATCGGTCAGGCGTCGCCGGCGCGCAGCGAGGTGTCCCAGCCGGCCACGTGGACCTCGGCGACCTCGTTGTCGCCCGCCTTCCAGGCGCTGTGACGCTTGAACAGCTCGATGTCGTGGCCGGGGACGATGCGGTCCAGGTCGCCGCCCACGTACTCGTGGATCTCGCCATAGGTCAGCAGCATCTTGTAGGTGTTGCCGTTGGTGTAGCCGCTGGGCCACATCTCCTCGACGTTCGAGTACCACATGACGGTGTCGCCCGCCACGACGAAGGGGCCGCCCGACGTCTGGATCGAGATCCACTGGCTGCCGAAGGTGTGCCCGTCCCTGCTCAGGTGCCCGACGATCCCGGGGACGATCTCCTCGCCGTCGCGGACGTAGTGCAGCCGCTGCTCGCCGGCCAGCCGCCCGTACATCTGCAGGTCGTCACGGTCGAACGACGAGGTCACCCAGCTCTCCTCGCCGAGCGGGGTGTACAGCTGGGGCAGGGCCAGGGCCTCGCACCAGCCCTGGAACTCGTCCCACTGCACGTACACGGCCGCGTTCGGGAACGCGGGCAGGTTGTTGCCGTGGTCGAAGTGCATGTGGGTGAGGAACACCTTCTCGATGTCCTCGGGGGCGACCCCGACCTTGGCCAGCACCGCCTCGGGCGCCTCCCAGTGGTAGAAGCCGAACCGGTGGATCCACTTGTCGGCCGCGAAGCCCGCGTCCACCAGGTAGTGGTGCACCGTCCCGTCCGGCTCCTTCCCGCTGACCAGGACGTAGACCATCGGCGAGGTCGAGACGCCCTCCCCGCTGTGGATCGGCACTCCACCGAAGAACTCCCGGGGGAGGTCGACGTGCGAGTAGCAGAGCGGACGGATGGAGTAGTCGATCTCCGCCATGGCCAACCTCCCGAGACGGCGCCGGTACGCTCCAGACTTTCCGGCGCACCCCGCCCGAGCAAGCCAGGTGTCCGGCGCCACCGGACAGGAGCTTCGCCCTTGGAGAGAGCCTCTAGACTGCCACGGCTGGTCAGCTCACGAAGGCGAGGAACGATGCAGCGTGCCTACGGACTGGAGATCCCCCAGACCCTCGAGGAGGTCTGCGACCCGCGGCGGATGGCGCTGCTGGTGTACGACATGCAGGACGGCATCGTCCGGCACCTGCCGGACGCGGCGGCGTTCACGGCCAGGGTCGTCCGGGTGGTGGAGGCGGCCAGGCGGGCCCGGATGCGGGTGATCTTCGCCAGGCACCTGTCGCTCCCCAACGAGCTGGCCGGGGTGTTCCAGCTCCGGACGGCCATGGCCTGGCAGCGGGTCGAGCGGGTCGAGGACGTCCGGCCGCTGTTCCTCCGCGACGCTCCCGACACCCGGCTGGTGCCCGAGCTCGCGCCGCTGCCCAGCGAGGCCGTGTTCGACAAGCTGGCCATGTCGATGTTCGTCGGCACGCCCCTGGAGATGGTGCTGCGCGACTGCGGGATCAGCGCCTTCGCGATCGTCGGGGCGGTGACCGAGATCGGCATCGAGCCGACGGTCCGCCATGGGGCCGACCTGGGCTTCATCCCGGTCGTGGTCGCCGACGCCTGCGGGTCGGTGGACCCGGCAGCCGGCGAGCGCTCCCTGGCCAGCCTGGACTACGCCAAGATGTCGCTGCAGACCGACGTCGACACCTTCACCCGGCTGCTGGCCGGCTAGAGGCACTCCCGCGGGAGCACGAACCAGCGCAGCTCCTCGAAGTCGGCGGACAGGCCGGGGAGCGCGCCGTCGGCGCGGCCGTCGCCCACGCCGGAGGGGGTGCGGGCCGCCAGCAGCCGGCGGGCCTGGTCGAGGTAGCCGGGAAGGGCGGCGTCGGAGGCGGTGGCGTGGGCGGCGGTGGCGTTCAGGCGGCCCTGGTCGTCGTAGTGGAGGGCGTGCAGGCGCAGGGGCGGCTCGAGCGGGCCCCGGCGGTGGCGCCACAGGCCGGTGGCCGGGTCGAAGCGGTAGTCGCCGAGCAGCTTCCAGCCCTGGTCGGCGACCAGGTGGACGGCCTCCAGGAGGTAGTCGAACACCACGTCGGAGATGAAGTAGTTGAAGTTGACCCGGACCCAGCCCGGCTTGATGCCCTCGCAGCCGCGGGCGATCTCCCGCTCGAAGGAATGGGACCGTTCGATGTCGATGCCGAGCAGCCGGTGGCCGTAGGGGCCGGCGCAGGAGCAGCCGCCCCGCGACTGGATGCCGAACAGGTCGTTGAGCAGGGCCACGACGAAGTTGTGGTGCAGGTACCGGCCGCCGTGGCGGACCACGAAGGACACGATCGACAGCCGCTCGGCCTGGAGGTTGCCGAGCAGCTCGATGTTGGGGTTGGCCCCCCAGGTCTCCATGGCCCGGCGGATGAACGACCGCTCCAGGGCCTGGAT
>DASUPQ010000535.1 GCA_036280995.1 Actinomycetota bacterium
TACGTCCGGCGATCCAGCGAGACCTGGGCCGGGACCACCGGGGCTCCCTCCGACTCCACGAGGACCGCCGCGGGGGTCGAGGGGAGCTCGACGAGCACGAAGGACCCTGGGGGGACCTCGACGACCTCCGGCATGACCTCCTCCGAGCCCAGGATCGACACCCTGACCTGGGCCGCCCCGCCCCCCGGGTTCTGGAGCACCAGGGCCGCCGGCCCACCCTCGGGCGGAGTGGCCGGCAGCGCCACCCATCGGTTCGCGCCGACCGGGGCTCCTCCCGTGGCGGCCAGGTCGCCCGGCTCGGGCTCCCGCGGCTCCGGAGGCTCCTCCCGTCCGTCCTCCCCACCCTGGCCACCGCCGCCCTGGCCCCCGCCCCGACGCTCCCGCCGCGGCACCGGGGCCGGCTCCGGCGCAGGAGGGACGAGCAGGCGGCCCGCCAGCAAGGGCGCGGCGCCCTCGCCCTGGACCAGGACCCCGCCTGCCTCCGCGGGGAGATCGAACGTGGCCGACGAATGGCCGGCCACCGATTCCAGGTCGACCAGGGGCGCCGGCCCGGCCGCGCTCAGAACATCGGCCCGGAACGCAGCGTCGTCGGCGGGCGCCGACACCACCAGCCGGCCGGCGGCGACATCGCCGGCCCCGGGAAGGACCCACGAGCCGCTCACGACCGGCGTTCCGACGACCGTGCGGACGCCGGCCGTGGACACGTTGACCCCGCCGACCACCACGCGACCGAGGTGGGCCTCGACGGCGGCGGCCACCCCGGGCTCCCCCAGTGCGAACCGGCCCACCGAGACCGCCTTGACCTGACCGGGGTCGAGGACCAGGCCCCGGAGCCGTCCGTGGCTGATCGGTCCGGCCTCGGCGAGCAGGCGGACGTCGATCACCGCCTCGGACCCGAACGGGTTGTGGATCAGCACGGTGGCGTCCTGACCCCTGAGGGTGCTGGCCTCCGGTACGAACCACCGCGCTGCCGGTCGATCGGCGCACGGCTCGGCGCCCACCCCTCCCTCCCCGTCCGGACGGGCCGTGACCATCCCGGCCGCCACCGGCGACCCGAAGAACTCCACCACGGTCGCCGAGGCCATCTCCGCGGCGGGGACCTCGACGTAGACGTGGGTCCCCGGGGCCACCGTGGAGGCCACCGTCTGCGGCGGGCCGGCCCCGGTCCTGCTCGTCAAGACGACGTCGGTGGGAACCTCGGCGGGATTCGCCATCACGATCCACGCCCGCCATCCCTGGCCGCCGCCGTGGGGACAGTACCGGGCGCCGGACACGCCAGGTGGCGCGAACGAGGGCGCCCGTGGCGCTGCCCCGATCCGGCGCTCCATGGCGAAACCACCGGCCACGACCGTGGCCGCGAGGGCCACCGCCACCAGGAGCCGTATCCGCGCGGTCATGCCCGGCTCACCTCGCGCACGGCCGGGAGGTCGCCGGTCGCCGTGGCCACCGGGCGTCGGACCACCCGTTCCTCCCGCCTCCGGACCGTCCACAGCGAGACGGCCCACAGGAGGGCCAGCGCCGCGAGCTCGATCGTCCGCCGCGACCCGTCCTCGAACGTGACCGTGACCGGACCCGGTCGGCCCTCGAACGCCAGGGCCCAGCCGAACGCGGGGAACGGCTCAGCCTCCCCCGTGGGCGAGCGAGCCCGCCACCGGGGATCGAAGCGGTCCGCCACGAGCACCAGCGAGACGCCCCCCTCGGGGACCGTGCCGGTGAGCACCTCGGGGCCACCCTGGAGCCTGCCGGCGGTGGCCCCGTTCACGTGGGCCGCCGCCAGGAGTGAGTCCGACCGAGCGGCGGCCACCGCGGCCTCGCCGGGGATCACGGCGGCCGACGGCACCGCCCGGGCGTTCCGATAGATCGAAAGGCCACCGGCCCGCTGCACCAGGTCGAGGTCGACCTGCTCCGCCAACCCCCGAGCGGCGACGGACGGGAGCCGCTCCTCGCCGGCCACGACGTACCGGATGCCCATGGGCCCGAGCAGGGCGCCCGCGTGACTGACCCTTCCCTCAAGCATCGCGGTCAGAGTGGCCTCCACCCTCGCCAGTGCCGCCTCGTCGGGAGGGAGCCCGATGGCCAGGAGCGACCGGCCCGCCCGGCCCGTCACGCCGTAGGCGACCTCGGCCCCCCCGGCGACGGCCACTCCCTCGGGGTCGCCACCGGGCGGCGGGAACGGAAGGCCGTCATCGGCGGCGAGCCACAACACCCGGAAGGGGGTCCCCGGCTCCGTCGAGGTCACCACCGGCCAGGCCGGGGCCACCCGCTCCTCACCGACCGCCCAGTCCCCTGCGAGGATCCGGACCGCCTGACCGGCGAGGCCCAGCATCAGGACCGCGGTCGTCAGCACGGCCACGATCTGCGGGGTCCCGAACGCGGCCCGGCGGACCCCGTGGGGCATCCCCGCCGCGCCCAGTCCGACCAGGATCGCCAGCGACAGCGCCGCTGCGACCAGATACGGCACCGGCTCGTCGACCGGAGCGGGGAGCCACTCGGCGGCGGCGAGCCACGCGAGCGGGACCCCGGCGGTCGACGTGAGCAACGCCCGCCACGCGGCCCGCCGCTCCGACGCGACGGCGAACGCCAGCATGCCGGCCACCGGGAGGAACGCGGCCGTCACCCCGGATCCGGGACCCGGCCCCGGTGCCAGCAGGAGCAGGTCGGCGAACCGGGCCCGGGCGGGAGGGCCGGCGGTTCCGCCTCCCCCGACCAGCGTGACCACGAAGGGGGACAGGAGGACGGCGGCCACCACTCCGACGGCCAGGGTGAGGAGGACCCCACGCGTCCGGCTCCCCCGCGCTTCGGGGATCACCAACAGCGGCAGCGCCCCGAGCGCCACCGCGATCCAGGCGGTGGGTTCGAACGCCACCATCACTGCCAGCGCCATCCCGGTCCCCACGACCCACCGGAGGGGGCGGGCCGGTCCTCCGGCGGCGAACGCGTTCACCAGCCGGGACGCCACCAGCGGGAGGAGCGCGAGCATGACGATCACCGAGACCCGGCCCTCGGACGCCGCCCACAGCGCCGGTGCGGCCGCCGCGTACGACGCCGCGGCCACAGCGGCGGGCCCGGGACCCGGACCGAGCCGGCGGACCGCGACGTAGCACGAGACGCCGGCCGCGACGGGGCCCAGGGCGACCAGCAACCTCCCGAGCAGATCGGGATTGCCGAGCGCGAGGAAGCTCCCCACGCCCAGCGGGACCAGGGCCGGGCTGGACAGCTCGGGACCGCCGAACCCGGTTGGTCGCCAAGCCGACCCGAATGCCTCGAAGAACGACGCCGCGGTCGGAGGGAACGTCGGGAACGCGCCGCCCTCGATGGTCGGGACGAACAGGACGTCACGGAACGCCACCAGCGTGACGACGACGGCGCCGATCCAGGCGATGGCCACCGGGTGGTCGGTCACCACCGACGCCACGCGCTCGCGGAGCGGCGGCGCTTCAAGCTCCTCCCCCTCCTCCACTTGGGCCGCTCGCGCCCCGACGAGCATGCTCGAGGCCTGGGTGGCCCACCGCTGGAGCCGGGTCCCCGCCGGCGACATGAACCGCCCGATCTCACGGTCCGAGACGCGCCGAGCGCGCTGGGCCCGGAACCGACGGGAGATCGTTCCGGGCAGGCGGGCCACGTTCCACCCCCACGCGGCCAGGATCTCCCCGGCCCTGTCGAACCGGCGGCCCAGGAGATACAGGACCAGCCGGCCCAGGCCCTGGATCGCGTACAGCGGCAGGACCCAGGCCAGCGTCCACCACCGGTAGTTGACGAGGATGGCGGCCAGGGCCGCCCGCTCGGTCTCGTACCTGGGCCGGTGCTCCGGCCCACCGCCTCGCTCCCCGCGGAACCCGGCCATCCGGTGCACGGCCACCGCCCGGGGCGTCACCAGCACGCGGTACCCGGCCAGCCGAACCCGCCAGCAGAAGTCGAGATCGTCCGGCGCGGGAGCGAGGCGGTCGTCGGGTGGGCCCACCCGGTCCAGGGCTTCCCGGGATACCAGCATCACCGCAGAGGAGGCCACCAGCACCTCCCGAGGCGCGTCGTACTGACCCTGATCGATCTCCCCCTCCTCGAGCGGCGAGTGCGGATAGCCGAACCGATCCGTGCTGAACCCCACCTCGAGGAGCACGCGCCCGTCCCAGTCCAGGATCTTCGGCCCGACCACGCCGGCTCCCTCGACGCGACCGGCCTCCTCCACGAGCCGAGCCACCGCGTGGGGGGCCAGCGCCACGTCGTCGTGGAGGAAGAGAAGGAAGTCCGACCCGCGCGCCGCGGGGATCTCCAGCGCCCGGCGGATCGAGCCAGCGAAGCCGGCATCCTCGTCGAGCCGGATCACGCGCCGGGCCCCCAGGGCCCCCTCCAGGAGCTCCGCCGAACCGTCGGTGGAGGCGTTGTCGACCCCGAGCACCCCGAGCCGCGGATGGCTCTGCCGGGCCAGCGACCGCAGGGTCCGCGGCAACCATGCGGCCCCGTTGCGCGCGACGAGCACGGCCAGGACGGTCGGAACCTCGGTCTGCATCGGCGGGGGCCTAGCCTAACGGTCGGGGGCCGGGCCGCGAAAACGAAGGAGGGGGGCTGGGTGCCCCCCTCCGATCGTGTGTGACCTCGAGGACTACTTCTTCTTCCTCGAGGTCGCCCGCCTGGTCGTCTTCCGCGCCGTGGCCCGCTTCCTGGGCCGCCGAGCCGCCGTCGTCTTCTTCCGACGACTGGTCGACTTCCTGCGCGCGGTCGTCCTCTTGGCGGTCGTCCGCTTCCGCGACGTCGTCTTCCGCCTCGCCGTCGACTTTTTCCGGCCCGTGGACTTCCGAGCCGTCGACTTCCTGCGGCCCGTCGACTTCCGTGCGGCGGTCTTCCGCCGAGCGGTCGTCCGCTTCCGCGCCGTGGTCTTCCTCGCGGTGGTCTTCCTCCTCCGCGCCGGCGCTTTCTTTCGA
>DASUPQ010000536.1 GCA_036280995.1 Actinomycetota bacterium
TGGCCTGACCGGCTGCGGCCGGTGCCGATGCAGCGGGTGGCGCTGGTGGCGCCCGTGGCCACCCTCCGCTCGGTCCTGGTCCGGGTGGCCGGTTCCGGCAGCGTGGAGCTGGACTCCTGGACCGCGGACGAGGAGACGGCCGGCCTGGCGGCGCGCCGCCTCCAGGGAGCACGGCCTGGGGTGGCGGTGCCGGGCACCGACGGCGGCGCGGCCCTGCCGGCGCTGTCGCCGTCCGGCCCGGACCTGGAGGGCTGGGAGCGCGCCGGCCGCTGGGACCTGATCGCCGGCGAGGCCGAGCTGGAGGGCCGCATGCGGGGCGCGGTCACGCGCGGCAGCGCGGCGGCGCTCGCCGGCTGGACGCCTGCCGACGCCGCGCCCGGGCTCGCCGCCCGGCTGGCGGAGGTCGGTGGCGCGGTCGTGCCGCTGTCCCGCCCCAGGGGCGCCGACCCGCCGACGCTGCTGCGCGCGTCGGGGGTGCGCCGCTCGCTGACCCCGCTGCTGGAGACCTACGGGACCATGCCGTACGCGGATGTCGACCCGACGGTGCTCGCCGCGGTGGCGTACGTGCTGATGTTCGGGATGATGTTCGGCGACGCCGGCCATGGCCTGCTCCTGCTGCTGCTGGCGGCGGGGCTGCGGGCCGGGCGGCCGCGACGGCTGGCGCGCTTTGGCCGCGCCTGGCCGTTCGTCGCCGGTGCCGGGCTGGCGAGCACGGTCTTCGGGCTGCTGTACGGGGAGTTCTTCGGGCCCACCGGGGTTGTGCCGGTCCTGTGGCTGGAGCCCCTGGAGGATCCGGTGCCGCTGCTGCTGGCCGCGGTCGGCGTTGGCGGCGTGCTGCTCGCCGGCGCCTACGCGCTGGGGACGGTCAACCGCTGGCGGGAAGGCGGCTGGCCGCTCGCCCTGTACGCCCCGTCCGGCATCGCCGGGGCGGCCGTCTTCCTCGGGCTGGGCCTGGCGGCGGGTGGCTGGTATGCCGGGCTGGCGTGGCCGGTGGCCGTTGGCGGCGTGGTCGCCGCGGGCGGCCTGGCGCTGGCGTTCACCGGGTTCCTGTCCGCGGCCGGCGGGGGCTGGGCGGGCGTCGGCCAGGCGGCCGTCGAGGTGTTCGATCTGGTCGCCCGGCTCGGCGCCAACGTCGTCTCCTTCGCCCGGCTGGCGGCCTTCGGGCTCACCCACGCCGCCATCGGCGCGGTGGTCTGGCAGGCCACCGCCGGGTTGTGGGGCAACGGCGTGATCGCCGGCGCGGCCGCGGTGGCCGTGTTCGCGGCCGGCAACGCCCTCGCGTTCTCGCTGGAGGCGCTGGTCGCCGCCGTGCAGGCGCTGCGGCTGGAGTACTACGAGCTGTTCTCCCGGGTGTTCCAGGCTCAGGGCCGGCCGTTCCGGCCCTGGCACGTCCCGATCGCTTCCGAGGATGAGGTCCTATGTCGCTCTGGTTGATCTGCCTGCCGGTGGCCGCCATCGCGGCCGCCGCCACCTCCTGGGCGCTGCGGCGCCGGCACCCCCGGTCCCCCCGCGCGTTCCTGACCGTCAACGGCGTGCTGGCGTTGAGCGCCCTGGTCGTCCTGGCCGTCGCCATCGGCGGCGGGCCCGCCGAGGCCACCGGAGCGGAGGCGGCGGCGCCCGTGGCCGCGGTGGAGGCCGCCCAGCCGGCCGCCGACTCGAACGGGTCGGCGCTGCTGGGGGCCGCCATCGCGGTCGCCGCCTCCTCGATCGGCGCGGCCATCGCCGTCTCCTACACCGGCGCGGCCGCGCTGGCGGCCATGAGCGAGCGGCCCGAGCTGTTCGGCCGGGCCATGGTGATCGTCGGGCTGGCCGAGGGCATCGCCATCTACGGCCTGATCGTCGCCATCATCCTGATCGGGAGGGCGTGACCGTGGCCGGCGTCGCCGTCGTGGGCGAGCGGTTCCGGGTGCAGGGCTTCACCCTGGCCGGCGCGGTGGTGCACGCCGCCGACGACGCGGCCACCGTCCGCTCCGTGTGGGCCTCCCTCGGCGACGACGTCGCCGTCGTGGTCCTGACCCCACGAGCCGCCGCGGCGCTGGAGGCGGAGCTGGCCGAGGGAAGTCCGACGCCGCTGACCGTGGTGATGCCGTCATGACCCCCCGCACCACCGCCTCCCCCGGCGCCGGCGGCGCGCTCGAACCGGTCCGGGCCTGGCTGCTGGCGGCCGCCCGCGCCGAGGCCGAGCACCTGGTCACGGAGGTCGTCGCCGACGCCGAGCACCTGCTCACGGGGGCGCGTGCCGAGGCCGACGCGATCCTGGCCGAGGCCAGAGAGCAAGGGATCGCCGAGGGATCGGCGCTGGCCGTGGCCGAGCGGGCACACACCAGGCACCGGGCCCGCCGGCTGGGCCTCGACGCCGAACGGCAACCCTATGAGGAGCTGCGGGCCCGCAGCCGCGCGGCGGTCCGCGCCCTGCGCCAGGACCCGGGCTATCCGGCGCTGCGGGAGCGGCTGACCCGGCTTTCGCTGGCTGCCGCCGGGCCGGATGCCCGCGTCAGCGAGCACCCGGACGGCGGGGTGGTCGCCGAGGCGCCGGGCATCCGAGTCGACTGCACGCTGGACAGCCTGGCCGAGCGGGCGGTCATGGCCCTCGGCGGGGAGGTGGCGGAGCTGTGGGCCCCGTGACCGGCCGCGTGCTGCGGGTGAACGGCCCGCTCGTCGAGGTCGGCGGGCTGGCCGGGATCGCCATGCTCGACCTGGTCGAGCTGGGCTCCGAGCGGCTGCCCGGCGAGATCCTGGCCATCCGGGGCGACGTCGCCACCGTCCAGGCCTACGAGTACACCGGCGGCCTCGGGGCGGGCGCGGTGGCCCGGGCCCGCGGCGAGCCGCTGTCCGCGCCCCTCGGCCCGCACCTGCTCGGCGGGGTGTTCGACGGGCTGCTGCGCCCGCTCGCCGGCGCGGGGAGGTGGCTGACGCCCGCCGGGCGCCGGGCCGGCCAGGGCGACCGCCGCCGCTGGTGGTTCACGCCGGCCGTCGCCGGGGGCGCCACCGTCACCGC
>DASUPQ010000537.1 GCA_036280995.1 Actinomycetota bacterium
GGTGGTGGTCAAGGGGGGCGAGGCCATCGGCCGGGCCCTGCTCCTCATGGGCGCCCAGACCGCCTACCTGGCCTGGGAGGACGGCCGCATCCGGCGGGAGGTGCGCCGCGAGGCGGTGCGGCTGGCCAACGCCGACCAGGCCAACCTGCGCCGCAGCGTGGCCGCGGCCATGGCCCAGGTGGCGGCCGTGGAGCGGGCGGTGGCCCGGCTGGGCTGGGACGGCCTGCCGGCCGACCTGGCCGAGGTCGCGACCCTGCGGCTGGCCCATCCCGACGCCAGCCTGGCCGAGCTAGGCGCTATGCTCGACCCGCCCCGATCCAAGGGAGGCGTGCTGGCCCGTATCCGGCGGATCGAGGCGTTGACGCACCCAGTTGGGGGTAGGGAAGAATGAGCCGGAACGTTCAAGCTCCCGGGAGGCAGACATGACCGTCCGCGTCGGCATCAACGGCTTCGGCCGCATCGGCCGCAACTACTTCAGGGCCGCCAAGGGCAAGGACGTCGAGATCGTCGCCGTGAACGACCTGACCGACAACAAGACCCTGGCCCACCTGCTCAAGTACGACTCGACCTTCGGCCGCCTCGACGGGGACGTGAGCTACGACGACGAGTCGATCACCATCGGCGGCCAGCGGGTCCTGGCCAGCGCCCAGAAGGACCCGGCCCAGCTCCCCTGGGGCGACCTCGGCGTGGACGTGGTCATCGAGTCGACCGGCCACTTCACCAAGCGCGACGACGCCGCCCTCCACCTCAAGGGCGGGGCCAGGAAGGTGATCATCTCGGCCCCGGCCAAGGACGAGGACATCACCATCGTCATGGGCATCAACCATGAAAAGTACGACCCGGCGGCCCACGACATCATCTCCAACGCCTCCTGCACGACCAACTCGGTGGTCCCCCTGGCCAAGGTCCTGCTGGACAACTTCGGGATCGAGAAGGGCTTCATGACCACCATCCACGCCTACACCAACGACCAGGTCATCCTCGACTTCCCCCACAAGGACCTGCGCCGGGCCCGCTCGGCGGCGGTCAACACCATCCCCACCTCGACCGGCGCGGCCAAGGCCGCCTCCCTGGTCATCCCCGAGCTCAAGGGCAAGCTCGACGGCATCGCCCTGCGGGTTCCGGTGGAGGACGGCTCGCTGACCGACCTGGCCGTGGTGCTCGGCCGCGAGACCACCGTCGAGGAGATCAACGACGCCTACAAGCAGGCGTCCGAGGGGCCGCTGGCCGGGATCATCCGCTACTCGGTCGACCCGATCGTGTCCCGCGACATCGTCGGCGACGACGCCTCCTGCATCTTCGACTCGCCCCTGACCCAGGCCAACGGCAACCTGGCCAAGGTGTTCGGCTGGTACGACAACGAGTGGGGCTACTCCAAGCGGCTCGTCGACCTGACCGTGCTCGTCGGCCAGCAGCTCTAGCCCGATGGAGCTGCGCACCGTCGACCAGGCCGACGTCGCCGGCCGGCGGGTCCTGGTCCGCAACGACTTCAACGTGCCCCTGGAGGACGGGAAGGTCACCGATGCGCTGAGAGTGCGGGCCGCCGTCCCGACCCTGCGGTGGCTGCTGGACCACGGGGCCAGGGTGATCTGCTGCTCCCACCTCGGCCGGCCCAAGGGCAGGCGCGACCCGAAGTACTCGCTGGAGCCGGTCCGGCCCGTCCTGGCCTCCGAGCTCGGGGCCGAGGTCGCCTTCGTCGACGACGTCGCCGGCGACCAGGCCGGCCACGCTGCCGAGGCCCTCGGCGACAGCCAGGTGCTGCTGCTCCAGAACCTCCGCTACGAGCCCGGCGAGGAGAAGAACGACCCCCAGCTGGCCGACCGGCTCGCCTCCCTGGCCGAGGTCTATGTGGACGACGCCTTTGGGGCCGCCCACCGGGCCCACGCCTCGGTGGTCGGGGTGGCCGAGCGGCTCCCCACCTACGCCGGGTTCCTGCTCGCCGGCGAGGTCAAGGAGCTGTCGCGGCTGCTGGAGGACCCGGAGCGGCCGTTCGTGGCCGTGCTCGGGGGCAGCAAGGTCTCCGACAAGCTGGCCGTGCTCGACAACCTCCTGGGCCGGGTCGACAGCCTGGTCGTGGGCGGCGGCATGTGCTTCACCTTCCTGGCCGCCAAGGGCCATGAGATCGGCGACTCGCTGTTCGAGCCCGACCAGGTCGAGGCCGTGCGGCGGCTGCTGGAGACGGCCGAGGGCCAGGGCAAGCCGGTGCTGCTGCCCACCGACGTGGTCGTGGCCCGGGAGGTCAGCGAGGACGCCGAGGCCCGCACCGTGCCCGCGGAGGGGATCGAGGCCGGCTGGAAGGGCCTGGACATCGGCCCGGAGACGGCCAAGGCGTTCGCCGCCGCCGCCGCCGGCGCCCGCACCGTGTTCTGGAATGGGCCCATGGGCGTGTTCGAGCTGGCCCCGTTCGCCGCCGGCACCAAGGCGGTGGCCGAGGCCGTGGCCGCCGCCGACGGCTACACGGCCGTCGGTGGCGGCGACTCGGCGGCCGCCCTGGCCGAGCTCGGCCTGGCCGACCGGGTCGACCACCTGTCCACCGGCGGCGGGGCCAGCCTCGAGCTGCTCGAGGGCAAGACCCTGCCCGGCGTCGCCGCCGTCCCGACCGTCTGAAGGAGGGCATGGCAGTGGCTCGCCGCCCGCTGATCGCCGGCAACTGGAAGATGCACAAGAACCACCTGGAGGGGGTCCAGCTCACCCAGAAGCTGGCCTGGGCCCTGTCCAGCGAGGACACCGACGCCGTCGAGGTCGCGGTGTGCCCGCCGTTCACCGCCCTGCGCAGCGTCGGCACCCTGATCGACGGGGACAAGCTGCCGATCGCCCTCGGCGCCCAGGACTGCCACCCCGAGCCCCAGGGCGCCTACACCGGCGAGATCTCGGCGCCGATGCTGGCCAAGCTGGGCGTCCGGTACGTGATCGTGGGCCACTCCGAGCGCCGCCAGTACGCGGGCGAGGACGACGAGCTGGTCAACCGCAAGGCCAGGGCCGTCCTCGGGGCCGGCATGCGCCCGATCGTCTGCGTCGGTGAGGTCCTGTCCGAGCGCGAGGCCGGCCGCACCGCCGAGGTCGTCCAGGGCCAGGTCCGCGGCTCCCTGGCCGGCCTCGGCGGCGACGAGGTCGCCGGCCTGGTCGTCGCCTACGAGCCCGTCTGGGCCATCGGCACCGGCCGCGCCGCCACCGCCGACGACGCCCAGGAGACGATCGCCGTCGTCCGCGCCACCGTGGCCGACCTGGTCGGCCAGGCCGCCGCCGACGAGCTCCGCATCCAGTACGGCGGCAGCGTCAAGTCCTCCAACGCCGAGGAGCTGGCCGGCAAGCCCGACGTCGACGGCGCCCTGGTCGGCGGGGCCAGCCTCGACGCCGACGAGTTCGCCCTGATCGTCAAGGGCTCGGCCCGCCGCGCCCGCTGATACACTCGGCCGGTCTCGCCGGTGCCCGCCGGCCTTCTTCGCGCTGTGAGGACTGCCCGATGATCCCGCTGCTGATCGTCATCGACGTGATCGCGTCGTTCACCCTGATCCTGTTCATCCTCCTCCACGCCGGCCGCGGCGGCGGCCTCTCCGACATGTTCGGCGGCGGCATGAACACCCAGCTCGGCGGCTCCACCGTGGTCGAGCGCAACCTCGACCGCCTCACGGTCGCCGCCGCCACCGTGTTCGGCATCACCAGCGTGCTGCTGGCCCTCCTGCTCGAGCCGTAGGAGCCGCCGTCCGTGGTCGCCGTGGGGCGGCGCCGGTGGCTCGTGGTCGTCGCCCTGGTCCTCGTGACCGGGTGCACGAGCGGCGGTGGGGACGGCGGGTCCGGCTCCGGGTCGGGCGGCGGGGGAGGGGCGCCCAGGGGCCGCAGCGGCGGGACCCTGGCCATCGCCCTGCTCGACCCCGGACCGCTCGACCCGGCCCGGGCCGACCGCCCGGAGGACGAGGTCGTCCTCGGCAACCTGTTCGACGGCCTGACCGCCATCGACCCGGCCGGCGCCGTCCGCCCGGCCGTCGCCGCCTCCTGGTCCAGCGACCCGGCCCTGCGCCGCTGGGAGTTCCGCCTCCGCCCCGACGCCCGCTGGTCCGACGGCTCCCCGGTCCGCTCCGCCGACTTCACCTTCGCCTGGCAGCGCCTGGCCGACCCCAAGGCATCCGCCGGCGCCGCCCCGGCGGCCCGGGCCCTGCTGTCGGGGGTCGCCGGCTACCGGGCGTTCGCCGCCGGGCGGGCGCGCACGATCGCCGGCCTTGAGACCCCCGACCCGGCCACCCTGGTCGTCCGCCTCGACCATCCCTTCGCCGACCTCCCCGCCCTGGTCGCCGCCGTCGCGCTGTCCCCGCTCCCGGCGGCCCTGGTCCGCCCCGACCCGGCCGCCTACCTGACCCGCCCGGTCGGCAACGGCCCCTTCCGCCTGGCCGCCCCGGCCCGTCCCGGCCGCGCCCTGACCCTCGACCGCAACCCCGCCTACGCAGGTCCACCGGCCCTGCTCGACAAGGTCAGCGTCCGCGTCGTCCCCGACGAGCAGACCGCCTGGCTGGAGCTCCAGAACGGCCGGGCCGCGTTCGCCCCCGTCCCCTCCGACCAGCTCGCCGCCGCCCGCACCGTCCACGGCCCCTCCGCCGACGGCCGCACCCGCCCCGGCCTCCTCCAGGGCCCGACCCTCACCACCTGGAACCTCACCTTCAACCTCAAGTCGAAGCTGGGCGGCAACCCGGCCTGGCGCCAGGCCGTCTCCCTGGCCGTCGACCGCGACCAGCTCGCCGCCGCCCTGGCCGGCACGGCGGCGACGACCCTGGTCCCCCCGGCCACCCCGGGATGGGGGCTTGCGGGCACCGGGCCGGGGACCACGGGATCATCCGGGTCGGGCGGTGGGGCCGGGCCCGATCCGGCCTGCCCAGCCTGCGACCACGACCCCGCCCAGGCCCGCGCCCTGTTCGCCAAGGCCAAGGCGGGTCGCGCCCCAATCACCATGGCCATCCCGGCCGGCCCCGAGGGCCGCCGCATCGCCGCCCAGGTCGCCGGCGACCTCGCCGCCGCCGGGGTCGCCCTGAAGCCCACCCCGGCCCCGAAGGGCGAGACGCCGGTGACGCTGGTCCGCGGGGTCGCCCCCTACCCCCGCCCCGACCCGTTCCTCTCCGGCCCGTCCGCGGCCGTCCCGGACGCCAAGCGCCTCCTCGACCAGGCCCGCGCCACCCCCGACGACCCCGCCCGCACGACCCTCTACCACCAGACCGAAGCCGCCGCCCTGGCCGCCCTCCCCGCCGTCCCTCTCCTCACCGAACACCACGCCGCCGTCCTCACCCCCGGCCCCCAGGGCCTCGATCTCACCCCCTGGGGCACCCTCGACCTGGCCGCCGTCAGCCTCCCCGCTTGACCGTTCGGCCCTCCAAGCCCTTTGCTACAATCCGCCCGCACCCTGGTGCACCACGTCGGAGTGGCGGAATAGGCAGACGCGCTAGGTTGAGGGCCTAGTGTCCGGATAGGACGTGGGGGTTCAAGTCCCCCCTCCGACACCCCACTTGAGCAGGGGCTTCGCGCCTTCACCTCCTCTCACCTCTCGGAGCGCTAGGCTCGGTTGTCAATGGGACGGTGCATCGTCCTGTTGTCGCCGTCGTCGCCGAGGATCAGACCGGCGACGGTGTGCGCGGCCAGCTCGTCCATCCCGGGGATGACGTGTGAGTGGATGTCGAGCGTGATGGCGACCGTGGCGTGGCCAAGCCGCTCGCTGATCACCTTCACGGGCACGCCGGCCTTGAGCGCCGCGGTGGCGTAGCTGTGGCGCAGACCATGAAGGGTGATCCGCGGCAGGCCAGCCGCCACCACGTGCTGCTGGAACCATTGCGAGAAGCGCGCCGGGTGGATGGGTCGACCGTC
>DASUPQ010000538.1 GCA_036280995.1 Actinomycetota bacterium
CGCTGCAGGTCTCCCCCGGCGCCGAGGCGCTCGGTGAGCATGAAGTGGATGTTGCCGTCCTTGGCGTGCCCGAAGATCACGCTGTCGGTGTAGTGGTGCTTGGCGAACAGGTCGATCAGCTGCTCGCAGGTGTCCAGCAGCGTCGGGACCGGGACGACTATGTCCTCCAGCAGCGCAGTCGTGCCGGATGGCCGGGCCTCGTTCACCGTGGTGTACAGGCCCTTGCGGGTGTGCCAGAGCCGGGCCCGGGCCCTGGGGTCGGCGGTCAGCTCGGCCGGCCCGGTCACCGGGATCGACCGCAACACCGGGCCGGCGGCCTGTGACAGGTCGCTGACCGCCTCGATCGAGTCGGCCTGGTACTCGACCAGCAGCGCGGAGTGCCGGTTCACGGTGATCCGCCGGATGATCTCGTCGCAGGCTGGGTCGGCCTGGGCCACCCGCAGCGACGTCGCGTCGAGCAGTTCGATGGTGGCCGGCCCGGTGGACACCAGGGCGGGCAGCGACCCGGTGGCGCCGGACAGGTCCTCGAACACCAGCAGCCCGGTCATCGCGTGCCGCAGCAGCGGCACGGTGCGGAACATCGCGGAGGCGACGAACGCCAGCGTGCCCTCGCTGCCGATCACCAGGTGGGTCAGGATGTCCACCGGCCGGGTGTGGTCGACCAGCGAGTTCAGCCCGTATCCCATGGTGTTCTTCATCGCGAACTGGGCCGCGATGATGCGCAGCGACTCGGTGTTGTCGCGGACCCGGCCCCGCAGCCGGGCCAGCCCTTCGTACAGCGCCGGCTCGGTCGACCGCAGCTTCTCGTCGGCGTCGGCCGCGCCGGTGTCGAGGACGGTGCCGCTGGGCAGCACCAGGACCAGCGACTCCAGGGTCTGGTAGGTGTTCTGGGTCGTGCCGCAGGCCATCCCGCTGGAGTTGTTGGCGACGACGCCGCCCATCGTGCAGGCGATCTCGCTGGCCGGATCGGGCCCAAGCTTGCGTCCGAACCGGGCCAGCCGAGCGTTCACCTGACGCACCGTGGCACCGGGACCGACCCGGACCCGGGCGCCGTCCTCCAGCACGTCGATGCCCCGGAAGTGCTTGCGGGTGTCAGCCAGGATGCCGGCGGTGCCGGCCTGCCCGGACAGGCTGGTGCCGCCGGACCGGAACGTCAACGGCACCCCCCGCGCGGCCGAGACCGCGAAGAGCCGGCCGACGTCGGACGCGTCCCGCGGACTGACGACCGCGGTCGGAGCCAGAAAGTAGTGCGAGGCGTCGTGACCCAGGGCCAATCGGTCCAGCGCGCGGGTGCGCAGCTGTCCCGGCTCCGGCAGCGCCCGCTGCAGCGCATCGAGCAGAGTCGGGTCGGCGGGTGGCAGCAGGACCGATGCGACCTGCTCTGGGGCTCCCCCATGCGGCCTCGTTGCGAGGGACATCAGCCCACCACCATCCATCCGATCACGGGCATGGACTGCAAGTACACCAGCACGCACATCCCGAGCAACAGGCCCAAGCTGTCGATCTTGTCGGGCACCTGGTCGAGGACACCGGATACCCCCAGGGCCGCGCCCATGACAGGTGCCCCGGCACCGGCGCTTGCGCCGGGCCGCCAACCCCCGCTCGGCCATGATCTCCGCGACCGTATTGACACTCACCCGCCACCCCAGATCACCCAGGTCGGCGGCGATCCGGGGCGACCCGTACGTGCCGCGATGCTTGTTGAACACGTAACTGATCAACGCGGCCAAGACCGCCCGCCGCTGACGGCGCAGCGGACAGCTGACCCGGCCGCCACTTGTAGAACCAGGCCGGTGACACACCCAATGCCCGACACGACACCGCATGCGGCACCGCATGTTCCGCCCTCTGAGCAGCGATGAATGCGGCCGTGCTCACCGCATCGCATCCCGCACCCAGAGGGCCACCGAGCGCTTGAGGACATCACGCTCCATCGCCAGCTCCGCGTTCTCCCGCCGCAACCGGACCAGCTCCGCGCGCTCGTCCTCAGTCACCGGGCCGCCGCCCTCACCCCGTGCCCGCCGGTCCTGGGCGCACCAGTTCCCCAAGGTGCCCTCATTGATCCCCAGATCCCGGGCCACCTGCGCGATCGGCTTCCCGGTCTCACGGAGGATCCGAACCGCCACCATCGCGGAACTCACGATCGAACCTCCGTCGTGTCTCCGTCACCGCCAACCTCCTTGAGGCGATGCCTCCACGCTACGAGGGGAAGCCCACACCGCTACCTTGCGGCCTGGGTCACGTTCGGGAGAACTGGGCCTTGTAGGTGAACGGAGCGATGACGAAGACACCGACCGCCAGAGCTGTGACGTCGTCGCCGATTCCTCGACGACCCCGATGTATTCGTAGCCCACATTGACAACAACAGCGGACCACGACGCACCGCGCCGCAGCACCATCGAGGACGCGAGACCGACTCGCTGCACGCCCTCAAGACGACCCGGGCCGACACCCGATCC
>DASUPQ010000539.1 GCA_036280995.1 Actinomycetota bacterium
CCTCGGCCATCCGCCCATGCAACGCGGCCAGCACCTTGCTGGCCTGGTACTTGCTGACGCAGTGTAACGACGCTCGGTTGAATCTCCCCAGACCTGCTCGTTGAATCTCCCCACCCGTGTGGCTCCGCTTCATGGCTCACACGGGAGGAAAGACGTGGACGCACAAGCAGCACGCCAGAGGGGCCTGTCGATCTCCACGGTCGCCCGCCAGTTGGCGACGACCGATGGACGATCCCGCACGGACTCGAGCGGCGAACGGACCACCGGCGTCCGCGCGCCGTTCGACCCCGTCGCGATCGGACCGCTCAGGGCCCCGCGCCGCCAGCGGGCAGCGAGCGCGGCATGACCGACGCGCACACCCTGGAACTGGCCGAGCAGGCCGCCGAGGCTCTCCGAGAGCTCAACCACTGCACCCGCGACCCGGGCGTCTTCACCGGGCCGGCCGAGCTCTACCGGCTGGTCGCCGAGCTCGCCCTGGTCGCCGGCCGGTTCCCGCAGCTGCTGGACCAGCTCGACCGCTGGCTGCACGCCGAACACGACGCCGGCCGCCTCCGTGCCGACACCGGCGCCGACCCCGAACGGATCATCACGGCGGCGGGCGTCGAGCTGGCCGACGCCGGCGACGCCGCGCACGACCTGGCCCGCGTGCTGGCCGCCGCGCAGCAGCACCTGGCCCACCTGGGCGCCACCGAACCCGACCGCACCATTTCTGAGCGCGGTGGACGGGCGTGGCTTCGCTGAAGACGGCGGAGCTCCCTCGACGCTGGCGGTCTCTGACCACCGACCAGCTGTTCGAGGGAGCCCGCTTCATGCTCACACGGGAGGAAGATGTGGACGCGCATGCCCTGCGCCGCAGGGGCTGGACGATCTCCGCGATCGCCCGCCACCTGGGCAAAGACCGGAGAACGATCGCGGCGTACTTGAAAGGCGAGCGGACCGCCGGCGTCCGGGCGCCGGCCGGCCCGGACGCGTTCGAACCGTTCGTGACCTACTGCCGCGAACGGTTGGCCGAGGATCCGCACCTGTGGGCGACGACCCTGTACGACGAACTGCTGCAGCTGGGTTACGACCGTTCCTACCCCCGGCTCACGCACAACCTGCGGGCCCGGCAGCTGCGGCCGGTGTGCCACGCGTGCCGGCCGACCGGCGGCCGCCCGTCGTCGGTGATCGAGCACCCGCCGGCCGAGGAAACCCAATGGGATTGGCTGGAGCTGCCCGACCCGCCCAGAAGCTGGGACGGCTACGGGTCCAAGGCGTTCCTGCTCGTCGGCGCGCTGTCCCACTCCAGCAAGTGGCGGGGGGTGCTGGCCGAGGCGACGGACCAGCCGCAGCTGATCGACGCGCAGCACCAGGTCGTGGTCCGGCTTGGTGGGCTGACCCGGGTCTGGCGGTTCGACCGGATGGCCACCGTCGTGCATCCGGGCACCGGCAAGGTCACCGCCTCCTACGCAGCTGCCGCGAAACATTATGGGGTGCAGGTCAAACCGTGCCCGCCCCGGCGGGGCAACCGCAAGGGTGTGGTCGAGAAGGCCAACCACTCCGCCGCGCAACGCTGGTGGCGCACCCTGCCCGACGACATCACCGTCGCCGAAGCGCAGGCCCGCCTCGACGAGTTCTGCGCCACCGTCGGTGATGCCCGCGACCGGGTCGATGTCGACGGGAACCGGTGCACCGTCGCGGATCTGGCCGAACGTGAGCGGCTCGCGCCGTTGCCGGCCGCGCCCTTCCCGGCCGAGGTCAGCGTGACACGGGTCGTGTCCGCACAGGCGTTGGTGTCGTTCCGCGGGAACCGGTACTCCGTGCCGCCCGAGCTGGCCAACGGGCCGATCACCGTCACCCATCGGCTGAACTCCCCGGTGCTGGCATTCGTCACCGACCGCGGCGTGACCGTGGCTCTGCACCACCGGGTCGCCGACGGCACTGGCGCCACGATCCGCAGCGAACACCACGTGACCGCGCTGAACAAGGCCGCGCTGGCCGCGTTCACCACCGCCCGACCGCACCGCCGCAAGGAACGCATCCCACCCGGCCCGGCCGCCCTGGCCGCCGCCGACGTGTTGCGCGGCACCACCACCGACACCGAACCCGTCGTCGACCTGGCCGTCTACGCGGCCGCCGCCGAAGCCCGGAGGAGCCTGCCATGACCACCACCACCAGCGACGCACCGGCGCCGGCCACCGCCGCCGAGAACAGCCGCTACCAGCAGCTGCGCGCGCACCTGAGCACCCTCAAACTCCTCGACGCGGCCCAGGCCCTCCCGGCCGTGCTCGACCAGGCCCGCACCGAGAAACTCACCCCCACCGCGGCTCTGGAACGCCTCCTGCGGATCGAGGTCACCGCGACCCGAGGCTCGCCGGCTCGCCGGCCGGCTCCGCTTCGCCTGCCTGCCCAGCAACGCGACCCTGGAAGAGTTCGACTACGACGCGCAACCCGGCGTCGACCCCCGACTGATCAACGACCTGGCCTCCTGCCGCTACCTCGACAACGCCACCAACGTCCTGATGATCGGCCCACCCGGGGTCGGCAAGACCATGCTCGCCACCGGTCTTGCCCGCAAGGCCGTCGACGCCGGCTACCGCACCTACTTCACCACCGCCGCCGACCTCGCGGCCCGCTGCCACCGGGCCGCGATCGAGGGCCGATGGGCCACCACCATGCGCTTCTACGCCGGCCCCACGCTGCTGGCGATCGACGAACTGGGCTACCTGCCGCTGCCGGCCGAGGCCGCGTCGGCGTTGTTCCAGGTCGTGGCCCAGCGGTACCTCAAGACATCCATCATTCTGACCACAAATAGGCCCGTGACGTCCTGGGGCGAGGTCCTCGGCGACAACATGGTCGCCGCCGCCCTACTGGATCGACTCCTGCACAGATCGGTCGTGCTCGACATCGCCGGGGATTCGTACAGGCTCCGCGATCACCACGCCCGAACCGACAAAATGCGCGCCGGCACCCGGCCGGGCACGCTACGCTGACCCCGCCACCGGGTGGGGAATTTCGACGAGCACCCCTGGGGATTTTCGACGAGCGCCGTCACCGTGTCCGCCCAGCCGTGTGATCAACGGGTGGGCCGCCCAGGGAACGCCGAGGCGGTAATCCTGGGATGAACGGAGACGGGCAGTCGGACGATCCCGTAGTACCTGCGAACCTGCCGAACAAGGCCGCTCCGGCGGGGGCGGAGGCGGGGGAGGAAAGGGGATCGACCAAGGGGAACACGGCCAGCAAAACGCGCCCCGGACACAGTGCCGGGTCAGGCGCGCCCAATGCGCTG
>DASUPQ010000540.1 GCA_036280995.1 Actinomycetota bacterium
CCGCCTCGGCCAGCACGGCCCCGGCCGGGCCGGCGCCGGCGGCCACCGCCCCGGCGACCGCCGGGCCGGCGATGGCGGCGGTGTTGAAGCTGGTCGCCTCCAGGGCGTTGGCCCGGGCCAGCAGCGGCCCGGGCACCAGCACGGGGATCATGGCGGTGTAGCCGCCGGTGGCCAGCGGCCCGGTCAGCCCGGCCAGGGCGGCCAGGGCCAGCAGGACCCCGCCGGGGGCGCGGCCGGCGGCGGCCAGGATGCCGAGCAGGCTGGCCGCCAGCAGCACCTGGTTGGTGGCCAGGGCGAGCCGGCGGCGGCGGGTCCGGTCCAGCCAGGCGCCCAGCACCGGCCCGGTCACGACCGCGGGCAGGGTGGTCGCCGCCACCACCGCCCCGGCCAGGCCCGGCCGACCGGTGCGGTCCAGCACCAGCAGCACCGCCGCCACCGGGAACATCTCGCTGGCCAGCCGGGCCAGGGTGGCGGCGAGCAGGAACGCCGGGTAGCCGGGCTGGGCGGCCAGGCCGCCGGGGCGGGCCGGCGCGCCCGGCGCGGGGCGGGGGGAGGTCATCCGGCCAGGGTACCGCCGCGGCCGGGACCGGCCGGCCACGGAGGAAGCAACGTCAGGCGGGCAGGGCGGCCAGGGCGGGGCGCGGGTTCTTGAAGCGGTAGGCGGTGCGGAAGAAGCACCACACCGTGCCGCCGTGGGAGCTGGTCACCGGGGTCGGCCGGCGCGGGCGGCCGATGTCGAGGGACAGGGTCACGCGGTCGTCGTCGGGATGGTTGGGGTCGTAGACCCGCAGGGTCAGCCGGGTCCCGTCCAGGTCGTAGCCCCAGGCCAGCACCTGGTGGTTGGCGCCGAGGTCGCGGGGGTCGCGGGACTTGGTCCGGACCAGGCCGAGCGGGCTCAGGGTGCCGCGCTCCAGGTCGTCCCGGATGGCCGGCCACTCCAGCCGGACCATGCGCCAGGCCCGGCCGTGGGCCATGGCCAGGTCGCCGTCGGGGAACGCGGGGTGCATCAGCTTGAGGTAGGTGGCCGGCCCGAACGGCAGCGACAGGCTGTCCAGCAGCCGGTCGGCGACGTAGCGGAACAGCGGGCCGTCGCCGGGCGCCCTGGTGACGGCCGGCGGGGCCAGGCCCGCCTCGAACAGGTCGCGGACGGTGTAGGCCATGCCGCCGCAGAGGCCGTTGGCGGCGTCGCCGATCGGGATCGTCATCCCGCCCGGCAGGTCGATCTCGACGTTGGGTACATGGGGAAAGGCGTTGGGGAAGTGCAGGCCCCGGGTCGACGGGAGGAACCCGGGGACGCGGACGCTGGTCATGCGGTCCTCCGTGCGATGGGCTCGGTTCGCCCCCCGGCCAGAGCATGGCCCGGGACCGGCCTCCGGCCCATGACGGCCGTCACCGCCGGGACGTGCCGTTCGTCACGTCGCGCTCAGTGGGCGGGGCCCGACTCCCAGTTGCGGCCGAAGCGGTCGGGGGTCTCGGCCATGACCTGGGCGGCCAGCTCGTCCGGGTCGCCGTCGCCGAGGCGGTCAAGGACCAGCGCCACCCCGTCGGCGACCAGCGCCCCGGGCGGCACCGAGGCCGCGGCCCAGCGGGCCAGGGCCCGGACGCTGCGGGTCCTGGCCCGCAGGCGGGGCCGCAGCTCGCGGGCGATGGCGTCCTCGAAGCGGTTCATCGGCGGCGACGAGCCTACGCCGGTTGCGTACACTCGGGCCGTGAGCACGATGCGGCCGCCGTGGCGGTTCCGGGGCGAGCCGCTGGCCCTGGAATGGGTCGCCGACGGCTGGCACCTGCGCTTCGTGCAGCCGTACCGGGCGACCAAGGTGTACCGCTGCCCCGGCTGCCAGCAGGAGATCTTCCCCCGCACCCTCCACGTGGTGGTGTGGCCGGAGGGCGAGCCCGCCCAGCGCCGCCACTGGCACAAGGCGTGCTGGGAGCGGCGCTTCGCCGAGCTGCAGCGGACGGCGCGGCGTGGCCGCCCGGCGACGTAGAGTTGGGCGTCCGGGCAACGGGACCCGGGCACCGTCGCAGGATCGGAAAAGGAGCCACCAGTGTCCGTGTCGCAGAGCGCTCTCGGCCGTCCCCGCCGCCTCGTGCTCGCCGACGTGCTGCCAGGCGACCGCGTCCGCGACGCCGTCCTGGTGGCCGGGTTCGCCGCCTTCACCGGCCTGGCCGCCCAGCTCGCCGTCAAGCTGCCGTTCACGCCGGTGCCGATCACCGGGCAGACCTTCGCCGTGCTGCTGGGCGCGGCCGCCCTCGGCTGGCGCCGCGCCCTGGCCGGGATGGTGCTGTACCTGGCCCTCGGGCTGACCCCGTGGGTGCCCTGGTTCGCCGAGGGCAAGGGCGGCACCGACGTGGTCCAGGCGCCCTCGTTCGGCTACGTCGTCGGGTTCCTGGTCGCGGCCGTCCTGGTCGGGTGGCTGGCCGAGCGGGGCTGGGACCGGACCCCGGCGCGCACGGTCGTGACCATGGCCGCCGGCAACCTGGTCATCTACGCCTTCGGGCTGCCCTGGCTGATGGCCACCGTCGACGTCGGCCTGGCCACGGGGCTGGAGCTGGGCGTGACCCCGTTCCTGGCCGGCGACGCCCTCAAGATCCTGCTCGCCGCCGGCCTGCTCCCGGGCGCCTGGGCCCTGGTCGGGCGGGATCGGGAATAGCGCATGTCGGTCGAGGAGACGCTGCGCCTGGACGGGCGGACGGCGCTGGTCACCGGGGCCAGCCGCGGCATCGGACGGCAGGCCGCCCTGACCCTGGCCGCCGCCGGGGCCTCGGTGGTCCTGGCCGCCCGCTCGGCCGAGGACCTGGCCGAGGTGGCCGCCGCCGCCCGCAAGGCCGGCGCCCCCGACGCCCTGGTCGCGGTCACCGACGTCCTCGACGAGGCGGCCGTCGAGGCGGCCGTGGAGGCGGCCGTCGAGGGCACGGGACGGCTCGACGTGGTCGTCAACGTGGCCGGCGGCCAGGGCTTCACCGCCTATGTCGCCGACACCCGGACCGAGGGCTGGGACAAGGTGCTCAACCTCAACCTGCGCTCGGTGTTCGTCGGCTGCAAGGCCGCCATGGCCCACCTCCAGCCGGGCGGGTCGATCGTGAACGTGGCCAGCATCGCCGGGTTCACGGCCAGCCCGGGGCTGGCCGCCTACGGGGCGGCCAAGGCGGCCGTGATCGCCCTCACCCGCACCCTGGCCGTCGAGGCGGCCCCGCACGGGGTACGGGTCAACTGCCTGGCCCCCGGCTGGATCCGGACCGAGCTGACCCGCCGCATGTGGTCGGACCCGGAGACCAGCCGGGCCCTGGTCGCCCAGATCCCCCTCGGCCGCTGGGCCGACGTCGAGGAGCTGGCCGGGCCGCTGCTGCTGCTCGCCTCCGACGCCGGCAGCTACATCACCGGCGCGACCCTGGTGGTCGACGGCGGGCTGCTGGCGTGAGCCGGAGGGGTTTGGGGAACCCCGGGGGGGTTCCCCAATGAGCGGACCGGATCGGACCTATGCTGGGCGGATGGGCGACTCGCTGCTGGACCGGGTGACCCGGCTGCCGTTCGTCATCCCCGGCGACCCCTCCGGGGTGCCGGCGTCGGTGCTGCTCGCCCTGGCCCCGGTCGAGGGGGCCGACGACCTGGAGCTGGTCCTGGTGCGGCGGCCCGACCACCTGCGCCAGCACGCCGGCCAGGTCGGCCTGCCCGGCGGCGCGGTCGAGCCCGGGGACGCCGACGGGGTCGCGGCCGCCCTGCGGGAGGCCCAGGAGGAGATCGGGCTCGACCCGGGCGGGGTCCGCGTGCTCGGCAGCCT
>DASUPQ010000541.1 GCA_036280995.1 Actinomycetota bacterium
GTGGCGGCCGCCCAGCCGCAGCCCGAACCGCTCAGCCCGCTCCACCAGCAGCTCCAGGTCGCCGCGGCCGGCGAGCAGGTCGTCGATGAACTCGCGCCGCAACGCCTCCTCGCGGCGGACGGTGATCCGCTGGGCGCGCTCGTAGCCGTCGGCGAGGGCCGCGGCGGCATCGCCGGCGGCCCGCAGCACAGCCCGCGCCACGGAGTGCACGGCGCTCGCGCTGCCTGCCGTGCTGGCCGCGGGTAGCTTGTCCCAGGTCTGCCAGGTCACCGTGAGGTAGGCATCCACCACTGCCCGCAGCGGCACGCCCAACCCGGCCGCCTCCGCACCGTGCTGGCAGCAGGCCTCCAGCTCGTCGCGGGTCAGCCGGCGCCCTGTCTTGGCCACCGCCATCAGGACCTGCAGGTAGTCGCCGAACAGCGACACGGGTAGGGACTCGGCCTCGGCGAAGTCAGCGGCAATCCGGGCCAGTGCGGCCGTCACCGCATCATCGGTGCCCCCTGGCCGTCTCGTGGTCACGGCCCTGCCATCTCCACCGTTCACTCCTCCGGTGTCCAGGACGGGGAACCGGCCTCCCGTCCAGGATGGGTTGCCGGCGACCAGCAAGCAACAGGGCCGATCTTCGCCTGTTTGGCCCCTTCCCCGCCCATCCCGGCGTTCGGCACCATGGCGGCCGGCGGCGCCAGCTCACCGGGGCTGGCTGCGAACACCCCCTTCCCGGGGCCGCGGCCACGGTCTGGCGCCGCTTATTCCTTCCGCTACCTGGCCTTCGTGGCAGCTGCCCGAAGGAGGTGTCAATGCGACTCGCAGACATCGACGGTCCCCAGCTGGCCAACCCCACCAGCCCCCCGGCGACCCATCCCGGCGAACTGGCTTCGGAGCAGCCCGCACCACCGAGGCCTGCATCACCGAGGGCTGGTACGCGTGCGCCGACGTGACCCCGGCGGCGCGCTCTGGCGAGTCGGGCCGCAGGGGTCACCCGGCGCGCTCCTGGCTGGGCCATCGCAGCGTCAGCCGCGGCCAACGGTTCTGGCTGCGGCCGTGGGGTGGCCGGTGGGGCGCAGCCACAGCGACGCCTGGGTCGGCTGCATCGTCTGCTCGACCACCGCCAACAGCTCGACCGACAGGGTGTCCAGGTCGACCTGCTCGCGCAGCCGGGCGCTGAACACCGTGATCGTCTGGGCGCTGTCGTAGCGGCGCCGGTTAAAACGCCGGTCTACCCCAGCTTGGATGCGGCGGCGGGCCGGCTGGAACACCGCCGCCACCGCCAGCGTCGCGGCGGCCACCACCAGGCCGGAGCCCTGGGGCAGCAGCCGACCCAGCCCCAGCACCACCCCGGCATAGGCAAACCCCAGGAGCACGGTGAGCAGGCCATAGGCGATCGTGCGGCTGATGATCCGGTCGATGTCGTACAGCCGATAGCGCAGAATCGCCGCGCCGGTGGCCAGCGGCAGCAGCGCCGCACAGACACCCAACGCCGCGTCCAACAGGTTGGAGCCCAAGTCGCCCATCAGGGTGGCGATGGCGGCCAGCAGCGCCACCGCCGCCAACCCAGCCGCGAGCGCCAGCCAGCGCAGCTGCTGGCGCTCCACCCCGCGAGCGCGGCGAAAGCGGCCCACCAGCGACCAAGCCCCAACCACCAGCGCCGCCAACACAACGGCGCCGCCGATCCCACCCGCGGCGTCCAGCAGCGGGCGAGGCAAGGCCGGGACGGCCAGCGGGTTCCCGATCGCCGGGTACTCCGGGGCCAGCGGCGCAGGGTGCACGACCGACCCCAGCAGCCACACCCCGGCCGCGGCCGCCGCCACCCTGGCCCACCACCGCCAGCGGCGCGAGGGCAGCGACCCGGTCGGGGTCAGCAACATGACAAAGCCGGCACACGACAGCCAGCTAAGGGCGAGGCCGTTGTGGAACCCGGCCAGGAAGCTGGCGGCCGGCAGCGACCCCGGCCGGGCCACCAGCCCATACCAGCTGTACCCGAAGGCCAGGCCCCACAAGGCT
>DASUPQ010000542.1 GCA_036280995.1 Actinomycetota bacterium
CCGTCAGCCCTCACATCCTGCGGCACAGCCGGGTTATCTCCCCTCCGGTTGCCGCGTGAGGGACCTGGGACTTGGAGACAAAGTAGCACGTGCCTGACAAGTATTCGAACCTCTGTCGGTGTCGAGAGTTACCTTCGGCCCATGATGGATTCGACGAGTACTGAGTTCCGGGCCGAGCGTGCCGTGTCCCCGGTGGACGGCGGCGAGCTGTGGGTGGTGCTCGACCCTCGGTTGGTCCTGCACCGCGAGGCGAGCGACTTCCTGCGATGCCTGCAGGGCGCCGGGCGGTCGCCACACACGATCCGCGCCTACGCCGGGCGGGTGGCCCGGTTCCTGGGCTGGTGCCAGGCGCAGGGGGTGGATTGGCGACGGATCGGCCTGCCGGATCTGGCTCGGTTCAAACGGTGGCTCGAGTCCTCTCCCGGCCGGCGTGGTCGGACCCGGCGTGGTTCGACCGTCAACGCCGTGCTGACGGCGGTGTGTGAGTTCCTCCGGTTCTGCGCGCGGACCGGGTTGGTCGAACCGGTGGTGGCCGAACGGCTCTCCGAGCCGCGGTGGCTGCCGTTCACCCCGCCGGGCATGGACACCGGGGAGTCCGGTCAGTTCCGCACGGTCCGGGCCCGAGCGCTCAAAGCGAAGGCCGAAACGCCATTCCCTGATGCGCTTTCCGCGGAGCAGGTGGCACAGGTGTTGGCCTGTTGCCGGCGGCCGCGGGAACGGTTCCTGGTGATCTTGTTGCTGCACACCGGGCTTCGGATCGGTGAGGCGCTCGGGTTGCGCCGATGCGACATGCACCTGCTGCCCGACTCCCGGAGTCTGGGATGCCCGACGGTGGGCGCCCACGTGCACGTCCGGCACCGGGCGAACCCGAACGGCGCGTTGGCCAAGTCCCGGTTCCCGCGCACTGTGCCGGCCAGCGACGCGGTGCTGGCCGGCTACGCCGACTATCAGTACGAACGCACCCGGATCGTGGGCGGGTCAGGCACCGACATGGTGCTGGTGAACCTGTATCACGAACCGCTCGGCGCGCCGATGACCTACCGGGCGGCGAAACGCTTCTTTGACCGGCTGGCCCGTGACTGCTCCTTCCCGGTCCGCCCGCACATGCTGCGCCACTCGGCGGCCACCAACTGGATCCGGGCAGGGGTCGACATAGACGTCGTGCAAAAGCTTCTCGGTCACGCATCGCTGGCATCAACAACGGTGTACCTGCACGCCCGGGACGAGGACAAGCGCCGCGCGGTCGCGGCCGTCGCGGAAGGGCGGCGATACCGGTGACCGGGCCGGCGCCGCGACTGGTCGGCGGCCCTCGCCGGGACCGGGAATCCGGCGGGGCGGGATGGTTGGGCTGGCTGCGCGCGCACCTGGATCCGGTGTGGCGGCCGGGGGAATGGGACGGGCAGGCGTGGTTGTTCACCGGGGATCTGCACAGCGACCGGACCGCGGCGTGGCCGTGCCGAACCCCGGGTTGCCCGACCGCGACCCGCTGGCATCACGGCCGCTGCGACGGCTGCCGACGGGCCCGCGCCGGGGCCGGGCTCAGCTGGGAGGGCTTCGATGCCGACCCGCCGCCACGTCTGGTCCGGCCGCTGCTGCCCATCGGCCGATGCTCGGTGCCCGGCTGCGACAGTGAGCTGCACTGCCGCGGGCTGTGTTTGCGGCACGAAAAGGCCTGGCGAAAGGACAAGTCCGAGCCCATCGAGGAGTTCGCGGCCCGGGCCCGTCCGTTGTCGCGGGCGCCGGACTGCCTGATCGCCGGTTGCCTGCGGGAGCGCGTCACCCGTCGTGGGCTCTGCCGGTTCCACAGCAACCGTTACCTGCGAGCCGATCCGACCAGCCGGACCGCGGCCGGGCTGGCCGGGTGGGTGGCCGCCGAGCGGCCACTGCTCGGCATGCACCAGTTCTGCCTGGCCGGGCTGCCCGAGTTGGTCGCTGTCGAGGTGCTCTACGCGTTGCAACGCAGGGACCTGTCCCCGCCGCCGATGGACCCGACCGGGGTGCGGATCCTGCTGACCCGGCTGGCCGGTGCCCGATCGCTGCGGGAGGCCGATCCGCAGGCCGTCTGCGAGAGCGGCGGCACCCAGTACAACTCGGCGATCAGGGGACTGTTCCGGGACCTGCGGCTGCACCTGGACCGCGCCTGGGCCCAGCACACCGGCATCGACCCGACCGCCGGTGACGTATGGCAGGTGGCGCTGCTGGACCTGCACCCCAACGCGTCCCGGCCCTGGCCGGCCACCAGCGGGGAGATCGACTTCCGGCCGGTCGAACAACCGTGGCTGCGGGACCTGGTCAAGGACTGGGCCCGGGCCACCCGGCCGCACGTGCAGCGACTCAGGGAGACGCTGCGCGCCTGCCAGGCCGCCAGCCAGACCCTAACCGCGGCTGGGCGGACCGACCCGACAGCCCTGGGCGCCGGCGACTTCACCCGGATCATCGACGCCATCACCGGGCAACGCCGCGCCGACGGCACCACGTACTCGGCGGCCCACCGCAACCTTCTGCTGCACCAGTTCTGCCAGGTCATCGAGCACGGCCGGGCCGCCGGCATGATGACCACGGTGCCCGACACCTTCCGGCCGGCCCACCGCCGCCGGGTCCGGACCGACCCCAACGAGGACGAACTGGGCAAGGCACTGCCCGACACGGTGATCCGCCAGCTCGACGCCAACCTGGGCCTGCTCGGCCCGTCCGGGCGGGCCGGCTCGATCACTGCCACCGACCTGCAACAGATGCACCACACCATCTATCAGATCCTGCGCGACACCGGGCGGCGCCCCGGCGAAGTGGTCAGTCTCCACCTCGACTGCATCGAGATCATCGACGGCCAGCACAATCTCATCTACGACAACCACAAGGCAGGGCGACTGCGCCGACGACTACCGATCACCGCCCAGACCACCGAACTCATCCAAACCTGGCAGGCCCACCGCGCCCGGCTGCTCACCCCGCCGGCCACCGCCCGATGGCTGTTCCCCAGCCCGCTGCTGCGGGCCCGGCAGTCACACGGCCACGTCACACCCGCCTGCGTGTGCCGGGCCTTCAAGGCATGGGTGCAGCGGATCGGCACCATCCACGGCGAGCTGCTCGGCCCCGACGGCCGGCCCGCCCCGTTCCCGCACACCTTGATCGTCCCCTACGCGCTGCGCCACTCCTACGCCCAACGCCACGCCGACGCCGGCGTCCCCGTCGACGTGCTCAAAGACCTCATGGACCACGTCTCGGTGACCACCACCATGGGCTACTACCAGGTCGGCCTCAAACGCAAACAGCAGGCCATCCGCGCGGTCGGGTCGCTGGCCACCGACGCCGCCGGGAGCCCCGCCCCGTTCACCACACCCACCGCCTACCAACGGTCGTCGGTCGCCGTCCCGTTCGGCAACTGCACCGAACCGTCCAACGTCACCGCCGGCGGCGGCGCCTGCCCGATCCGCTACCAATGCGCCGGCTGCGGCTTCTACCGCCCCGACCCCTCCTACCTGCCCGCTCTGCAACAGCACATCGCCGACCTGCGCGCCGACCGGGAAACCGCCCGCGCGATCGGCGCCGCGGACTACGTCCAGACCAACCTCACCGCCGAGATCGACGCATTCACCAGGGTCGCCGAACAGATGCAGAACCGGCTCGCCGAACTCGCACCCGACGAACGCGCCGAGGTCGAACAAGCCAGCCGCCTGCTGCGCCGAGCCCGCGCCGGTCGACGGCTACCGCTGACCGTGCACACCAACACCGAGACCGGATGACACCATGACCGATCGCACCGCAGCCCTGAAAGCCGCCCGGACCAAGGACAGCACCGACAAACGCGGACGTGTCCTGGCCGCCCTGAACGCCATGCAGACCGCCGGACAACCCATCACCGCCGCCGCGGTCGCGGCCGCGGCCGGAGTGTCGACCTGGCTCGTCTACGCCGACGGCATCCGCGAACACTTCCAAGCGGCCCGACAACACCAGGCCACCGCCGGCACACCAACCGGCAACCCTGGCCCCGACCCCCAACCGGCGACACCCGCCAGCCTGCGCACCGACCTCGCCATCGCCCGGAGCGAAATCCACCGACTAAGAAACGATCTCAACAAGATGCGGGAACGACTGCGGCTGCAACTCGGCGCCGAGATCGAACAACCCGACCGGGCCGAGCTCATCGCACGCGTGGGCGCCCTCGAATCGGCGAACCAGCAGTTCCTCGCCGAACGCGACGCCCGCGCCCACGAAGCCGACACCGCCCAACGTCGAGTATCGGAACTCGAGGACGAACTCACCGCCGCCCGAGAAAGTCTGCGCCGCGTGATCAGGGCCACCAATCGATGACAACACCGCCCGGCAGGTCAACCAGTTTGACCACGAGCTGCCTCACATGCCTCACGTGTCTCGTCCACCCATATAGACCCTGACCAGGCATTACGCAAAATTCAGTGGAGATAACCCGGACCATGCACCTCTACGAGTCCGGGGTTCCGCTGCCCTACATCCGCGACATCCTCGGCCACGCCGACCTGTCCACCACCGAGATCTACGCGCGGGCCTCCACCCAGGCCAAACGCAGAGCACTCGAAGCCGTCTACGCCGACGTCGTCACCGCCGCCGAGCTGGCCGAATGGAACCAGAACCCCGAACTGCTCGACTGGCTCACCAGCCTCTGACCGCGTCCGGGATTATGCGCAGCGTTCGGTCGTCACCACCGCGCCCACCCGCGGCAACCGCTCGACGCTACGCATAACCCAGCGCTGTT
>DASUPQ010000543.1 GCA_036280995.1 Actinomycetota bacterium
CGGCGCCGCCCGCCGCCGGACCGTCCGGCGCTAGTCGACCGGCTCTGCCGGTCCAAGTCCGTTGACCGTCGGTCCAAGGCCGGCACCGCGCCGTCGTGGGGTCACAGCCGGGCGGTCAGCTCCAGGGCCTGGTCGGCCAGCTGCACGACCACCTCGGCGAAGCCGCGCCAGGTGTCGTCGCCCCCACCGTAGGCTCCGGTGGCGTGGCGGGCGACCACGCCTTCGAGGATGACGGCGAGCTTCCAGGAGGCGAAGGCCACGTAGGTGTCGAGCTGCGACAGGTCGCGACCCGAGCCGGTCGCGTAGGCCTCGGCCACGGCGGCGCGGCCGGGGAAGCCGGGCATGACCGTCGGGGCCGAGCCCAGGGGGAGGGTCTGGTCGCCGGCCTCGGCCCAGTACACCAGCAGCAGGCCGACGTCGGCGAGCGGGTCGCCGAGGGTGCACAGCTCCCAGTCGAGCACGGCCAGGACCTGGCCGGCGGGGGAGAGGACGACGTTGTCGAGCCGGAAGTCACCGTGGACGATCCGGGCCGGGCCGACCTGGACGGGGAGATGGGCGGCCAGGCGGCGGTGGACCTCGTCGAGCGCGGGCAGGGGCCGGGTGCGGGACTGCTCCAGCTGGCGCTGCCAGCGGGCGAGCTGGCGTTCCAGGTAGCCGGAGCGGCGGCCGAGCTCGCCCAGGCCGACCTGGTCGGGGTCGACCCCGTGGAGGGCGACCAGGGCGTCGATCAGCGAGCCGGCGGCCGCCGCCCGGGCCGGCTCGTCGAGGGCGGCGGCGACGGTGGCCTCGTCGCGGGGGACGACGCCGTCGACGTGGGCCATCACGTAGAAGGGGGCGCCGGTGACGGCCGGGTCCTGGCAGAGGCCGAAGGTGGCCGGGACCGGCACCGGGGTGCCGGCCAGGGCGGTGATCACCCGGTGCTCGCGGCCCATGTCGTGGGCCGAGGGGAGCACCCCGTGCAGGGGCGGGCGCCGCAGCACCCAGGTCGCCCGGGCCGCGTCCTCGACCCGGTAGGTGAGGTTGGAGCGGCCCCCGGCGATCTGGCGGAAGGCCAGCGGCGGCCGCACCCCGGGGACGTTGGCCTGGAACCAGGCCGTCACCCCCTCCGGGTCGATCCCCGGGATCACCCCGTTGCTCCCTCCTCGGCGGCGTGGCGGACGGCCTCGGCCACCCCGGGGGCGACCCCGCGGTCGAACACGCTGGGGACGATGTACTCGGGGCGCAGCTCGTCGTCGTGCACGCGGGCGGCGATGGCCCTGGCCGCGGCCACCTTCATGGCCTCGGTGATGGTGTGGGCCCCGGCGTCCAGGGCGCCCCGGAACACGCCCGGGAAGGCGAGCACGTTGTTGATCTGGTTGGGCTCGTCGCTGCGGCCGGTGGCGACCACGGCGGCGTGACGGCGGGCGCCGGCCGGGTCGACCTCCGGGTCGGGGTTGGCCAGGGCGAACACGATCGCGTCGCCGGCCATGGTGGCGATGTCGGCCGGGTCGAGGATGCCGGGCCCGCTGACCCCGACGAGCACGTCGGCGCCGGCCAGGGCGTCGCGCAGGGTCCCGGTCTGGCCGCTCGGGTTGGTGTGCTCGGCCACCCACTGCTTGCTCTCGTCCAGGCCGTCGCGGCCCTTGTGGAGCACCCCGGCGCGGTCGCAGGCGACGATCTCGCCCACCCCCTCGGCCTGGAGGATCTTGATGATGGCGACCCCGGCGGCCCCCGACCCCGACAGCACCACCCGGACCCCGCCCAGCTCCTTGCCGACCACCCGCAGGGCGTTGGCCAGAGCGGCCAGGACCACGATGGCGGTGCCGTGCTGGTCGTCGTGGAACACGGGGATGTCGAGCGACTCCCGCAGCCGGCGCTCGACCTCGAAGCAGCGGGGGGCGGCGATGTCCTCCAGGTTGACCCCGCCGTAGCCGGGGGCGAGCAGCTCGACGGTGCGCACGATCTCGTCGGTGTCCTGGGTGGCCAGGCAGACCGGCCAGGCGTCGACCCCGGCGAACTGCTTGAACAGCAGGGCCTTGCCCTCCATCACCGGCATGGCCGCCTCGGGGCCGATGTTGCCCAGCCCGAGCACGGCCGAGCCGTCGGTGACCACGGCCACCGTGTTGCGCTTGATGGTGAGCTTGCGGGCGTCGGCCGGGTTGGTGGCGATCGCCCGGCACACCCTGGCCACCCCCGGGGTGTAGGCCATCGACAGGTCGTCGCGGGTGCGCAGCGGCACCTTGGAGGCGACCTCGAGCTTGCCGCCCAGATGCAGCAGGAAGGTCCGGTCGCTGACGGCGTGCACGTCGGCACCCTCGATCGCGCCGACCGCCTCGGTGATGGCGTCGGCGTGGCGGGTGTCCACGGCGTTGCAGGTGAGGTCGACCACCAGAAGGTCTGGGTGGGACTCGACAATGTCGACCGCCACCACCGTGCCCGCCGACTCGCCGACCGCGGTGGTGATGCGGCCGATGCCCAGCGGGTCGGCGCCGAGGTGCACCCGCATGGTGATCGAGTAGGAGGCGCTGGGGATGCCCATGGGAGCTCCTTGGAGGTGGCCGCGGGATGGGCATGAGCCTACTCCAGAGCAAGCCCGCGGCTACGCTTGGGCCGTGACCGAGCCCGACCGTCGCCTCCCGGCGCCGCTGGCCGTTCCCGACCCGGGCCGGCTCGACCCGGCGCATCCCGGCTACCAGGCCGTGCTGGCCGCCCACGGGCGGGCCCTGGAGGCGGGCGAGGACGGCTACCTCGACCCGGCCACCGGGCTCTGGTGCTTCACCGCCGCCTACCTGTGGGACCGTGGCACCTGCTGCGACAGCGGCTGCCGCCACTGCCCGTATGTCAACCAGGCCCGCCGGCTGGCCGGGCCGGGCCGTAACGGTCCCGTACCGTAGGCCCCTCTATCCTCGCCCCATGGGAGCGCCCACCCGGACCCTGCTCGCCTGGTCGCTGTGGCTGGCCACCTTCGGCTGCCTGCTCGGCGGGCTGGTGGTGACGCTGTTCCTGACCCGGCCGCTGACCGCCGACGTGCTCGTCACCGGCGCCTTCAACGGCGCCCTCTGGCTGCTGTTCGCCACCGTCGGCCTGGTGCTGACGCTGCGGCGGCCCGAGAACCCGATCGGCTGGCTGTACGCCGCCGGCGGCCTCGTCTGGTCCGTGTACGTCCCCTTTGATCCCTGGGTCGACGCCCTCCAGGTCGCCGACCGGCCGCTGTCCCTGGCCGCCCGGCTGGCCGCCCTGGTCGGCGACAGCTTCTGGGCGATCGGCATCGCCCTGGCCATCACCCTGCCCCTGCTGCTGCTGCCCGACGGGCGGCTGCGGTCGCGCCGCTGGCGGGTGGTCGTGGTGGCCACCGTGGTCGGGACGGTCCTGGACGTGGTCGGCTGGTGGCTCAGCCCGGAGCCGATGACCCAGACCCTCGAGCCGGTGGCCAAGCCGTTCGCCCTGGCCGGCTGGGGTGGCTCGGCCGCGGTGGTGGTCACCTGGACCGGCTTCGCCCTGACCTTCGCCACCATCCCGGCCGCCGCCCTCTCCGTGGTGCTGCGGTTCCGGGCCTCGCGCGGGGTCGAGCGTCAGCAGCTGCGCTGGGTCGCGGCCGGGGCCACCGTCGCCGTCGTCGGGCCGGCGCTGCTGGTCCCGCTGGACACGCTCGGGCTGGCGCCCGCCGACTCCTTCTCCTGGCCGCTGCTGCTGTCGGTCCCGCTGGCGATCGCCGTGGCGGTGCTGCGCTACCGGCTGTGGGACCTGGACCGGCTGGTCAGCCGGACGGTGGCCTATGTCCTGGTCACGGCCCTGCTGCTGGTCCCCTATCTGATTATCGTCCCGGCGGCCAGTGGCCTGTTCGAGGGGTCGGGGAGCCTGGCCGTGGCCGCGGCCACCCTGGCCGTGGCGGCGGCGTTCCAGCCGTTGCGCCGCCGGGTCCAGGAGCTGGTCGACCGGCGTTTCAACCGGCGTCGCTATGACGCGGCCCGGACGGTGGAGGCGTTCGCGGCCCGGCTGCGTGACCAGGTCGACCTGGACGCGCTGCATGGCGAGCTGCTGGCCGTGGTCGCCCAGACCATGCAGCCGACCACGGCCTCATTATGGCTTCGGTCCACTCCGCGCTGACCTGCTAAGATAGATAAAACCTATCGACAAGATAGTAACAATCAATTGGATCAATACCTTCTGGGCGGCTACAGTCGCTCCAGGTGCCGGCCGGCCGACCACGCAATCTCCCAGCGCCGGGAGTCGCTCCCCGGAAGGTGGTGCCGCCATGCCCGCAACCGCTCCCAACCGCCTGCCCGAGGACTGGTCGACGAGCCCGCGCTGGCGCGGCATCCGCCGGGAGTACACGGCCGACGACGTGTACCGGCTGCGGCCCCAGGTGCTGGTCGAGCACACCCTGGCCCGGGTGGGGGCCGAGCGGCTGTGGCGGCTGCTGGCCGAGCGGGACCACGTGCCCGCTCTGGGGGCGCTCACCGGGGGGCAGGCGGTCCAGATGGTCAAGGCCGGGCTGGAGGCGATCTACCTGTCGGGCTGGCAGGTCGCCGCCGACGCCAACCTGGCCGAGCAGGTCTACCCCGACCAGAGCCTGTACCCGGCCAACAGCGTGCCCGCGGTCGTCCGCCGGATCAACAACGCCCTGCTCCGGGCCGAGCAGGTCGCCAAGGCCGAGGGCGCCGAGCGGTCCTATGTGGTGCCGATCGTGGCCGATGCCGAGGCCGGGTTCGGGGGGCCGCTCAACGCCTACGAGCTGACCGGGGCGCTGATCGCCGCCGGCGCGGCCGGGGTCCACTTCGAGGACCAGCTGGCCAGCGAGAAGAAGTGCGGGCACCTGGGCGGCAAGGTCCTGATCCCCACCGGGGCGTTCATCCGCACCCTGCAGGCGGCCCGGCTGGCCGCCGACGTCGCCGGCGTGCCAACGGTCCTGGTGGCCAGGACCGACGCCCTGGCCGCGACCCTGCTCACCAGCGACGTGGACGAGCGCGACCGGCGCTTCCTGACCGGCGAGCGCACCGCCGAGGGCTACTTCCGGGTCACGGCCGGCCTTGACGCCCCGATCGCCCGCGCCCTGGCCTACGCCCCCTATGCCGACCTGCTGTGGTGCGAGACCTCCACCCCCGACCTCGACCAGGCGCGGGCGTTCGCCGAGGCCGTCCACGCCGAGTTCCCCGGCAAGCTGCTGGCCTACAACTGCTCGCCGTCGTTCAACTGGCGGGCCCAGCTGGACGACCAGACGATCGCCCGGTTCCAGAAGGAGCTGGCCGCGATGGGCTACCGGTTCCAGTTCATCACCCTGGCCGGGTTCCACAGCCTCAACGCGGGCATGTTCGAGCTCGCCCGCGGCTACGCCGCCGAGGGCATGCCCGCCTACGTGCGGCTCCAGCAGCAGGAATTCGCCCTCGAGGCCAGCGGCTACACCGCCGCCCGCCACCAGCGCGAGGTCGGCACCGGCGTGTTCGACCTGGTCGCCCGGGCCGTGACCGCCGGCCAGGCCTCGACCCTGGCCCTGGCCGACTCCACCGAGCGCCAGCAGTTCTAGGAGCGGTTCCCGCCCGTCTG
>DASUPQ010000544.1 GCA_036280995.1 Actinomycetota bacterium
AGGCGCTGGCCGAGCACCTGAGCACCTATGCCGAGCCCGGCCCGGACGGGCTGGTGTTCCCGGCCGAGCGGGGCGGCCCCATCCGTCGCAGCAACTTCACCCGCCGGGTCTGGATCCCGGCCACCCGCGCCGCCGGGGTCCAGGGGCTCCGCTTCCACGACCTTCGCCACACCGCCGCCACCCTGGCCGTCGCCGCCGGCGCCAGCACCCGTGAGCTGATGGTGCGGATGGGGCACTCCTCCTCGGCCGCCGCCCTGCGCTATCAGCACGTCATGGCTGGCCGGGATGCCGCCATCGCGGCCGCTCTGGACGAGCTGATCCAGGCCGCCTCCGCGCGCTCGGAGGACTCGGCCGCAGCTGGGAGTGGCACGCGGGTGGCACGAACCGGGCAACACCGCCGGAAGGGCGACCGCCGATGATCGGCTGGGGTGGCCGTGACCTGCTGGGTTGGTTGGTGGGCCTGCCAGGACTTGAACCTGGGACCTCATCCTTATCAGGGATGCGCTCTAACCGCCTGAGCTACAGGCCCGGGTGCGATGCACCTGCTCAGCCTCCGGCTGTGCGGGCGCAATGTAGCACAGGGGGTGGGGGGGCATCACGGGCGTAACGTGCGGCTGTGGCCGCGGAACTCGGCGATGACGGTGGGCTCAGGAGCCTCCCGGCGGACCGTGACGTCGTAGATGCCGCTGCGGCCGTAGCGATGGCGTTCGGTGGCTTCGGCGATGAGGTCGTCGCCGAGGTGGGCGGGACCCAGGAAGACGACGTCGCAGGCGGCGGCGACGGTGGTGGGGCCGTAGGTGTTGCAGGCGAAGGCGAAGGCGGTGTCGGCGAGGAGGAACACGTAGCCGCCGTGGCAGATGGCGTGGCCGTTGAGCATGGTGTCGCGGACCTGCATGCGGGCGGTGGCTCGGCCGGGGGCGACGTCGGTGATCTGGATGCCGAGGTGGCGGGAGGCCTCGTCGGCGTCGTACATCGCCTGGGCGGAGCGTTGGGCGAGGGCTTGGGGGTCCTCCGGCACGCGGCCTCCTCGGAGCGTTGACATGGGCAGACCATGATGCTCCGGTTTCGGCGGGCTGGGCGGTCGGGCTAGGCTGGGGGGAGTGCAGGCGGAGCGCGCCCAGCGGCGGGGCGGCACTGGGCGAGGGGTGCGGGATGGCGCAACGCGAGATCGAGTCCGTGCTGCTGGACGAGGCGACCGTCCGGCAAGGGGTGGCCGAGCTGGCGGCGCGGATCTCGGAGGACTACCGGGGGCGCGACCTGCTGCTCGTCGGTGTCCTGAAAGGGGCCGTGGTGCTCATGGCGGACCTCTCGCGGGCCCTGACGATCCCGCACGAGGTGGACTTCATCGCCACCTCGTCCTACGGGTCGGCGACCGAGTCGTCGGGTGTCGTGCGGCTGCTCAAGGATCTGGACCGTGAGATCGAGGGGCGGCACGTGGTCCTGGTCGAGGACATCGTGGACACCGGGCTGACGCTCGACTACCTGCTGGCCACCCTGCGGCCGCGGCGGCCGGCCTCGCTGGAGGTGTGCGCGCTGCTGGCCAAGCCGGACGAGCTGCGGGTCGAGGTGCCGGTGAAGTACAAGGCCTTCGACATCCCGAGCGTGTTCGTGGTCGGGTACGGGCTCGACTACGCCGAGCGCTTCCGGAACCTGCCGTTCATCGGGACCCTGCGGCGCGAGGTATACGAGCGTAGCGGCGCCGGTTAGGGTTGCCCGAACCCCACTCCGACGAAGGAGGGACGGTGGACGTCGTCACCGCGCTCGACCGGCTCCCCAAGGTGGAGCTGCACTGCCATGTCGAGGGGACGATGCGACCGGGCACGGTCGTGGAGCTCGCCGGCAAGAACGGGATCGAGCTGCCCACCTCGGACCCGACCGAGCTGTACCGGTACTCGAACCTCGACACCTTCCTGGAGATCTTCTGGCTGGTGCAGTCCACCCTGGGCAGCCGCGAGGACTGGGCCCGGCTGGCGTACGAGAGCATCGTCGACGGGGCCGCCCACGGGCTGGTCTACCGGGAGACGTTCTTCACGCCGGCCCGGCACCTGGACGCCGGGCAGGACCTGGCCGACATCGTGGCCGGGCTGGCCGAGGGGCTGGAGGCGGCCGAGGCCGAGACCGGGGTCCGGGCGATGCTGATCGCCGACGTCGACCGGGCCTACGGGGGGGCGGCGGGCCTGGCCATGGTCAGGCGGCTGGTCGAGCTGCGCGAGGCGGCGAGCCCCGGGACCGAGCGGGTCATCGGGGTCGGGCTGGACTCGACCGAGCTGGGGGTCGACCCGACCGACTTCGCCGACGCGTTCGAGCTGGCCGGCAAGGCCGGGCTGCGGCGGACCTCGCACCAGGGGGAGGAGACGCCGCCGAGCCACATCTGGGCCGGGCTGGACGTGCTCGGGTCGGAGCGCATCGACCATGGGCTGTCGAGCCTCCACGACGAGGAGCTGACCCGGCGGCTGGCGGGGGAGCGGATCCCGCTCACCGTCTGCCCCAGCTCGAACGTCGTGATCGCCAACGCCGTGCCGCGCCTGGAGCTGCACCCGTACCGGCGGATGCGGGAGGCGGGGCTGCTGGCCACGCTCAACACCGACGACCCGGCCCTCACCGACCTCGACCTCGGCCGCGAGTACCGGTCGTGCATGGAGGCGTTCGACTACCGCTGGGAGGACATGGTGGCGATCGCGCTGGACGGGGTGGAGGCGACCTGGCTGGAGGAGTCCGACAAGCGCGCGCTGCGGACGCGGGTCGAGCGGGAGGCGGCGGAGCTGGGCGCGGAGCTCGACAAGGGCTGACCAGGGCCGGGCCTGGTGAACCCAGGCCGCGGGCCGGGTCCGCCCCGACCCATCCGGCCCGACCCACCTGACCCCGCGATGTTTCACGTGGAACGGATCAGGCGTCCTCGCGGGCGTCGCGCGGGACCTCCAGCCTGACGTCCACGGTGGCGGCGCCGGCGGACAGGGCGGCGTCGAGGACCCGGTGCAGGGCGCCGAGCACCTCTGACCTGGCGCCGGACAGCGCGGTCGTGGTCGGGCCGGCGTCCAGGGCGAGACCGGTCTCGGCGGCCGCCTGGCGGCCCGCCTGCACCGCCTGGTCGTCGCCGGGGTCGATGGTCAGCTCGGCGGTCAGCTCGGCCGGGGGAACGGGCACGGTCAGCCTCCGTCCGGGTCGGGGTCGGGCGGTCCAGCGCTCGCCCGGTCGGCAACCGCATCCGCCGGGTCGGGGTTCGGTGGAGCGGGGTCTGGACCCGCCGGATCCGGTTCGGCTTCCGCCCGATCAGGCCGGGATCCGGCAGCGCCGTTCCCGGCCTCCGGAGGGCCGGCGCGACCCGCCTCCGCACCTGTCCGGTCGACCCGCGACTCGGGGGCGGGGACGTCCACGATGTGCTCGGGGCGGACGGGGACGCGGGTGAGGGGACGGCCGGTGGCGGCGCGGATGGCGGCGACGATGGCCGGGGTGGAGGAGATGGTGGGGGGCTCGCCGACGCCGCGGAGGCCGTAGGGGGAGTCGGGGTGGCCCAGCTCGAGGACGTCGAGGCGGACGGGGGGCATGTCGAGCACGGTGGGGATCAGGTAGTCGGTGAACGACGGGTTGCCGACCTTGCCGTCGGCGACCTGGATCTCCTCCATGACGGCGAGGCCGAGACCCTGGGCGATGCCGCCCTCGATCTGGCCTTCGACGGCCTGGGGGTTGATGGCTTTGCCGACGTCCTGGGCGGTGGCGATCTCCACGACCTTGACCAGGCCGAGCTCGGTGTCGACGTCGACCACGGCCCGGTGGGCGGCGAAGGCGAACGCCACGTGGGCGTCGGCCTGGCCGGTCTCGGGGTCGAGGGACCGGGTCTGGCGGTGGTGGTATTCGCGGGTCTCCTCGACGGCCTCGTCGGCGAGGAGGTCGGTCAGGGCGAGGCGTGGCTCGTCGTCGGCGACCACGTCGCCGTCCCGAAGGGCCAGGTCGGTGGCGGGCCGGCTCAGTCTGGCCGCGGCCAGCTCCAGGACGCGGGCGCGGACGGCCTCGCAGGCGGCCTTGACGGCGCCGCCGGTCATCCAGGTCTGGCGTGACGCCGAGGACGAGCCGGCGGAGCCGACCTGGGTGTCGGCCGGGAGGACGACCACCTGCTCGACCCCGAGCTCGGTGCGGGCGATCTGGGCCTGCGCGGTGACCAGGCCCTGGCCGACCTCGGCGGCGGCGGTGTGGACCTCGACCCGTGGCTCGCCGGCGACGACCGACAGCCAGACCCGGGCCGTCGAGTAGTCGTCGAAGCCTTCGGAGTAGCCGACGTTCTTGAACCCGACGGCGTAGCCGACCCCGCGCCGGACGCCCTCGCCGTGGGTCACGTTGGAGACGCCGCCGGGCAGGGCGCGCAGGTCGAGCGGCTCGGCCGGCCGGTCGGCGGGCAGGGGCACGGCCTGGATCCGCTGCAGCAGCTCGGCCACGGGGGCGGCGCCCTCGACGGCCTGGCCGGTAGGGAGGCGGCTGCCGGTGTCCATGGCATTGCGGCGCCGCAGCTCCACCGGGTCCATGCCGAGCTCGGCGGCCAGCCGGTCCATCTGGGTCTCGTAGGCGAAGCAGGTCTGCACGGCCCCGAACCCGCGCATGGCCCCGCACGGCGGGTTGTCGGTGTAGACCACATAGCTGTCGACGGTGGCACTGGGCACGTCGTAGGGGCCGACCGCGAAGCAGGCGGCGTTGGAGCAGACGGCGGTCGAGCTGGAGGCATAGGCGCCGCCGTCGAGCACGATCCGGGCCTTCACGTAGACCAGGCGGCCCTCGCGGGTGGCGCCGTGCTCGTAGGCGAGCCGGGCCGGGTGGCGGTGGACATGGCCGAAGAACGACTCCTCGCGCGAGTACAGCATCTTCACCGGGCGGCCGGTGCGCAGGGCGAGCAGGCAGGCGTGGATCTGCATGGAGAGGTCCTCGCGGGCGCCGAAGGCGCCGCCCACCCCGGCCAGGGTGATCCGGACCCGCTCCGGCGCCAGGTCGAGGCTGGCCGCGAGCTGGTCGCGGTCGACGTGCAGCCACTGGGTCGAGACGTACAGGTCGACCCCGCCCTCGCCGTCGGGCACGGCCAGGCCCGACTCGGGGCCGAGGAAGGCCTGGTCCTGCATGCCCACCTCGTACTCGCCGGCGACGACCACCTCGGCGGCCGCGTCCTGGTCGCCGTGGCGGATGCGGATGTGGCGCAGGACGTTGCCCTTGGGGTGGAGCGGGGGAGCGCCGTCGGCCATGGCGGCCTCGGGGTCGACCAGCGGGTCCAGCTCCTCGTAGTCGACCGCCACCAGGGCGGCGGCCCGGCGGGCGGTCTCGGGGTGGTCGGCGGCGACCAGGGCGACGGGCTCGCCCTGGTAGCGGACGTCCTCCCAGGCCAGCACCGGCTGGTCGGGGATCTCCAGGCCGTAGGTCTTGCGGCCGGGCACGTCCTCGGAGGTGAGGACGGCCAGGACCCCGGGCATGGCCAGGGCCTCGGCGGTCTCGACGGCCCGGATCCTGGCCCGCGCGTGGGGGCTGCGGACCGTCGCCCCCCACAGCATCCCCTCGGCCCACAGGTCGGAGGAGTAGGCGAACTCGCCCTTCACCTTGAGCGTGCCGTCGGGACGGCGCGGGCTCTCGCCGACCCCGCCGCTGACCGGCGCCGTCGGGGCGAACGGCTGGCGGGCCGGCGCCACCGGGACGGTCACGGCGCTTCCCTCTGCTCCCGGCCCGCCGCCAGCCGGACGGCGTCCAGGATCTTCTCGTACCCGGTGCAGCGGCAGAGGTTGCCGGCCAGGGCCTCGCGGATCTCGGGGTCGGTGGGGGTCGGGTTGCGGGCGAGCAGGTCGTGGGTGGCGACGACCAGGCCGGGGGTGCAGAAGCCGCACTGGACGGCGCCGGCCTCCACGTACGCCTCCTGGACCGGGTGGAGGGTGTCGCCGTCGGCGAGGCCCTCGACCGTGACGACCTCGGCGCCTTCGGCCTGGCCGGCCAGGACCAGGCAGGCGCAGACCAGGACGCCGTCCAGGTAGACGGAGCAGGAGCCGCACTCGCCCTGCTCGCAGGCGTTCTTGGAGCCGGGCAGCCCGAGGCGCTCGCGCAGCACGTAGAGGAGGCTCTCGCCCTCCCAGACGTCGTCGGCGTGGCGGGGCTCGCCGTTGACCCTGCAGGAGACGCGCATCGCCGTCAGCTCCTTCCGCCGCGGTACTCGGCCCATGCCCAGGCCAGGGTCCTGCGGGCCAGGACGCCGAGGGCGTGGACCCGGTAGGGGGCCGTGCCCCGGACGTCGTCGATCGGCTCGGCGGCGGCGGCGACCAGCTCGCCGAACCGGCCGGCGGCGGCGTCGGCGACCGGGGCCCGCGAGCCCCATAGGCCCTCCGACTCGAACAGGCCCTCCAGGAACCGCTCGGCCTCGGAGGCCCGCAGGGGGGCGGGGCCGGCCGACCCGATGCCGGTGCCGACCCGCCC
>DASUPQ010000545.1 GCA_036280995.1 Actinomycetota bacterium
CCAGGTAGCGGCGCCGGGTCGCCTCGTCGGGAGCCAGGTCGTCGGCCAGGGCCTCGGCCAGGGCGCGCAGGCTGGCCAGCGGCGTGCGGAGGTCGTGGGAGGCCCAGGCGATCAGGTCGCGCCGTTCCTGCTCCATGCGCCGCTCCCGCTCGCGGGCCTCGGCCAGCCTGGCCGCGGCCGCGTTCAAGGTCTCGGCGATGAGCGCGATCTCGGCGGTCCCCTGCACCGGGGCCCTGGCGGACAGGTCATCGGCCTCAAGCCGCCGCGCCGTCCCGGCCAGGGCCTCCAGGTCGGCCGCAACCTGCCTGGCTGTGGCCACCCCGTAGGCCACCCCGGCCCCGGCCGCCACCGGGAGCGAGGCGAGCACCACGGCGAGGTCGTGGCTGGAGACGAGCATCTGGGCGCTGACTGCCCACAGGCCGGCCAGGGCGACGGCGGCCGTCACCGCCGCCGTAAGCGCGCCCTGCCTGGCCACCTTGGCCCGCCGCCGACGCAGCCACCCCTGGAGCCCGAGACCGGCCGCGACGACCACCAGAGCGGCCAGGGTGATGACGGCCAGCAGCGTGCCCGTCTCGCCGAGCGGGATCCCGACCGCGCCGGCCACCAGCGCGCTGCCGCCCAGGCCGGCCAGGAACCAGCCCAGCGGCGACAGCCGAGCCCAGCTGCGAGTGCTCACGGTTCCACCGGGACGAACCGGTAGCCGACGCCGTACACCGTCTGTAGCCGCTGCGGGTTGGACGGGTCGTCCTCGACCTTGGCCCGCAGCCGCCGCACGTGCACCGTGACCGTCGAGGTGTCACCGAGCCAGCTGTACTCCCAGACCTGGCGCAGCAGCTGGCCGCGGCTGAACACCTGGCGCGGATGGCTGACCAGGAAGGCCAGCAGATCGAACTCGCGTACGGTGAGGGAGACCGGTCGATCGGCGACCGTGACCTCGCGGGTGACTGGGTCGACCCGGACGTCTCCCGACCGCAGCGGCGGCGACGGGCCTTGGCCATCGGCGGCCAGGGTCCGGCGCAGGACGCTACGGACGCGGGCGACCAGCTCACGGGGGCTGAACGGCTTGACCACGTAGTCGTCGGCGCCCAGCTCCAGCCCAACGATCCGGTCCGACTCGTGCCCTTTGGCGGTCAACATGATGATCGGGGTCGCGCCATTGGCGCGGACCTGTCGGCACACCTCCAGCCCGTCCACGCCCGGCAGCATCAGGTCCAGGACGATCAGGTCCGGGACACCCGCGCTGAACGCCGCCAGCGCCGTCGGGCCGTCCTCGGCCGCCTGGACGCGGTAGCCCTCCCGCTCCAGGTACTGCTGGACGACCTCGCGGACCGTCGGCTCGTCGTCGACGACCAGGATCCGTTCCCCGGCCACGCACCCTCCTTCCGGCCTCGACGGTGGCACATCCTGGGTGACCTCGCCATGTCCATCTCCAACCCGTCACGAGTTCGTAAGCGCCGTCCGGTTGCTCTCCGGGCCGCGAGCCGGGCAACCTGGCCGATCATGCGCGTCCTGGTCACCGGCGGGGCCGGCTTCGTCGGCAGCCACGTCGTCGACCTCCTGATCGAGGCCGGCCACGAGGTCGTCTCCCTCGACCGCCTCCACCCTCGCGCCCATGCCGGCCGGCCCGCCTACCTGCGCGACGACGTCGAGCACCTCGACGCCGACCTGGCCGACCCGGAGGCCGCCAGCGTGCTGGACCGTGCCCTGGACGGCGTCGATGCGGTCTGCCACCAGGCGGCCATGGTCGGCCTGGGCCAGGAGTTCGGCGATGTCGTCGACTACGTGCGCGACAACGACCTGGGCACCGCGGCCCTGCTGGCTGCCGTGGCCCACCACCGCCGCGTCGGCAGGCTCGTGCTAGCCAGCTCCATGGTCGTCTACGGCGAGGGCGCCTACCGGTGCTGCGAACACGGCCCGGTCCGCCCTGACCCCCGGCCGGCGGCGCGGCTGGACACCGGCCGGTTTGAGCCGCCCTGCCCCAGTTGTGGCGCCGACCTGGAGCCGGTGGCGGTCACCGAGGACGCCCCACTCGACCCACGCAACGTCTACGCGGCCACCAAGCTCCACCAGGAGCACCTGGCCACCGCCTGCGCCCTGGCAGGTGGGCCATCGGTCACCGCCCTGCGCTACCACAACGTCTATGGGCCTCGGATGCCCCGCGACACCCCCTATGCCGGGGTGGCCGCGATCTTCCGCAGCGCCCTGGCCGCGGGCCAGCCGCCGCGGGTGTTCGAGGACGGCGGCCAGCGGCGCGACTTCGTCCACGTGACCGACGTCGCCCGGGCCAACCTGCTCGCCCTGACCGCCCCGGAGCCGGTCGTCGGCGCCCTCAATGTGGCCAACGGCCACCCCCGCACCGTTGGTGAGCTGGCGGCTGCGCTGGCCACCGCCATGGACGGTCCCGCACCCGAGATCGCCGGCGGCTGGCGTGCCGGCGACGTCCGCCACGTGTTCGCCTCCCCGGCCCTGGCCGCCGCCCGACTCGGCTTCCGGGCCAGGGTCGGCTTCGCCGAGGGCATGGCCGAGCTCGCCCGGGCCGAGCTGCGGGCGCCCGTCCCGGCCAGCCCCTAGGCACCGGCGCGCTAGCGGTGTTCGGGGTTGTCGAAGTCGAAGCGGCAGCCGGCGTCCCACTCCGAGCGCTGGTTGCCGTGGGCCGGGATGCCGCCGGACCGCTTCAGCAGCGCCCCCAGGTGCATGAGGTTCCAGGTCGCGAAGGTGGTGTTGCGGTTGGTGAAGTCGTTCTCGGGGCCGCCCGAGCCGGGGTCGAGGTAGGAGGGGCCGGGTCCGGCCTCGCCGATCCAGCCGGCGTCGGCCTGGGGCGGGATGGTGTAGCCGAGATGCTGGAGGCTGTAGAGCAGGTTCATGGCGCAGTGCTTGACCCCGTCCTCGTTGCCGGTGAGCAGGCAGCCGGCCACCCGGCCGTAGTAGGCGTACTGCCTGGCCCCGTTCAGCAGGCTGGAGCAGGCGTACAGCCGCTCGACGACCCGCTTGGTCACCGAGCCGTTGTCGCCCAGCCAGATCGGGCCGCACAGCACCAGGATGTCGGCGGCCAGCACCTGCCGGTAGATGGCCGGCCACTCGTCGGTGGCCCAGCCGTGCTCGGTCATGTCGGGCCACACCCCGGTGGCGATGTCGTGGTCGACGGCCCGCAGCTGCTCGACGGTCACGCCGTGCCGCTCCATGATGGCCACGCTGACGTCGATCAGCCCCTGGGTGTGGCTGCGCTCGGGCGAGCGCTTCAGGGTGCAGTTCACGTACAGGGCGCGCAGGTCGTCGAAGCGCCACTCGCCTGTGCCGGTGCTGGTCTCCTCCGTCATCGAGCCTCCTCGGTGGGTCGGGCGGCGGGCGCTGCTGGCATGATGGCAGCCGGCGGACGGCCACGGCGGGAGGTTGACATGACCAGCGTCCTGCGGACCTCGCTACCGACCAGCGAGGAGCGCCGCAAGACCGGGCGGGCCCTGCGCGAGAAGGTCAGGCGCAGCGCGCTCGGGCGCTGGCGGCCGGCCGAGGACCGGCCCGACCCGCTGGACCTGATCGAGGAGGCCCACGAGGGCCGGCTGCAGCGGCTGGTGCCGGTGCGGGTCGGGCGGATGATGGCCTCGCCGTACGCGTTCCTGCGCGGCTCGGCCGCGCTGATGGCCGAGGACTTCGCCCACCTGCCCCGGACCGGGATCGAGCCGGTCATCTGCGGCGACGCCCATCTGGGCAACTTCGGCTTCTACGCCTCCCCCGAGCGCGACCTGGTCTTCGACCTCAACGACTTCGACGAGGCCCACCCCGGGCCCTGGGAGTGGGACCTGTACCGGCTGACGACCAGCGTGTGGGTGGCCGGCCGCGAGAACGGCCTGTCCGAGGACACCTGCGAGGACGCGGTGCTGCGCTGCGCCCATGCCTACCGGCGCCAGCTGCGGGCCCTGGCCGGCCAGCCGCTGCTGCCCCGGTCCTTCGACCGGCTCGACATCGACCGGATGCGGGCCGAGCTGGCCGACTGGTCGCTGCGGGGCGAGATCGAGCGGGCCGCCCAGCGGGCCCGCACCCGGACCAGCGACCGGGCCCTGCCCAAGCTGACCCGCGAGCGCGGCGGCACCCGCCACATCGTCGACCAGCCGCCGCTGGTCACCCACGTGTCGGAGCGGGAGACCGGCCGGCTGATCGAGGGCCTGGAGTCCTACCTGGGCACCCTGCCGCCGCACTGGCGGCGGGTGCTCGCCTACTACAGGGTCGTCGACCTGGCCCACAAGGTGGTCGGGGTCGGCAGCGTCGGGCTGCGCGCCTATGTCGCCCTGCTCCAGGGCAACGACCCCAACGACGTCGTGTTCCTCCAGCTCAAGCAGGCCAGGCGCTCCTGTGTGGCCAGGTTCGTGCACGGAGACACGGCCTGGCACGCCCACCAGGGCCAGCGGGTGGTCGAGTACCAGCAGACCCTGCAGACGGTCAGCGACCCCCTGCTCGGCTGGACCAGCGTGGGCGAGCGCGACTACTACGTGCGCCAGTTCCGCGACATGAAGGGCGCCATCACCGTCGACGGCATGGACGGGTCGGCCCTGATGGACTATTCCCGGGTCTGCGGCACCCTCCTGGCCAAGGGCCACGCCCGCTCCACCGGGGCCACCAGGCTGTCCGCCTACCTGGGCAAGGGCGACAGCGCCGACCGGGCCTTCGCCAGGTTCGCCCGGGCCTACGCCGACCAGACCGAGGCCGACCACGAGGCGCTGCGCAAGGCCGTCGCCGCCGGCCGCCTCCCGGCGGAGGCCGGGATCTGACGGTGGACCAGCCCCGCGGGCAGGCCGAGCGGGTCTCCACCCTGGAGCTCTTCTTCGACCTGGTCTTCGTGTTCACCATCACCCAGCTGACGGCCGTGCTGAGCGACGACCCGACCCCGCGGGGGCTGCTGCGGGTCGTCCTCATGCTGGGCGTCATCTACTACATGTACGGCGGCTACGCCTGGCTGACCAACGCCGTCGCCGCCGACCGGGCGGCGCGGCGGCTGCTGCTGCTCGGCGGCATGGCCGGGTACCTGGTCCTGGCCCTGGCCATCCCCCAGGCCTTCAGCGAGGGCGACGCCGCCTTCGGGGTCGCCTACCTGGTGGTCGTGGCCGTCCACGCCGGGCTGTTCACGCGCGCCGGGGCCACCCACACGGTCCGGGCGGTCATCCGCCTGGCCCCGTTCAACCTCGGCTCCGCCCTGCTCGTCCTGGCCGCCGTGCTGGTCGAGGGCACCCCGGCCTACCTGCTGTGGGCGGCCGCGTTCGCGCTCGAGTGGCTCACCCCCGTCCTCGCCGGCACCGGCGGGTTCCGGGTCGCCCCGGCCCACTTCGTCGAGCGCCACGGCCTGGTGGTGATCGTCGCCCTTGGCGAGTCGATCGTGGCCATCGGCATCGGCGCCGCCGGCCTCCCGGTCGACCTGGCCCTGGCCAGCGTGGCCGTGCTCGGTCTGCTGCTGGCCGCCTGCCTGTGGTGGGCCTACTTCGGCGGCGACGACGACACCCGGGCCGAACGGGCCCTGGCCGCCGTGCCCGACGACCGCCGCGGCTGGGTCGCCATCCAGGCCTTCGGCTACTGGCACCTGGTCATGCTGCTGGGGATCATCGCCATGGCCGCCGGCCTCAAGGACGCCATCGGCCACGCCTTCGACCCCCTCGACCTGGCCCACGCCCTCATGCTGTCGGGCGGGGCCGCCCTCTTCCTGGCCGGCGACCTCCTCTTCCGCCGCACCCTCCAGCTCGGCCCCGCCGCCCTCCGCGCCACCGCCGCCGCCCTCGCCCTGGCCACCGTCCCCGTCGGCCTCGCCCTCTCCGCCCTCGCCCAGCTGACCACCCTGGTCCTGGTCCTGGCCGCCGCCCTCACGCTGGAACGCCGGGCCGCCCGGCCATCCGACCGTCAGCCGCGCCGGTAG
>DASUPQ010000546.1 GCA_036280995.1 Actinomycetota bacterium
GTCGACCTGGCCCTGCACACCCACGTCAACCACGCCAACCAGCTCACCCCGCTGGTCGCCAAGGCCGCCGGGGCCCTGCACGACATGGGCTTCCGTGACGTCCGCAACCAGGGAGTGCTGCTGCGAGGGGTCAACGCCACCCCCAAGGACCTGCTCGACCTCTGCTTCACCCTGCTCGACCAGGCCAAGGTCATGCCGTACTACTTCTACGTCTGCGACATGATCCCCAACTCCGAGCACTGGCGGGTCTCGATCGCCGAGGCCCAGGAGCTGCAGCACGCGATCATGGGCTACCTGCCCGGCTTCGCCACCCCCCGGGTGGTGGCCGACATCCCCTTCGTCGGCAAGCGCTGGGTCCACCAGGTCGAGGCCTACGACCGCGAGAAGGGCATCTCCTACTGGACCAAGAACTACCGCACCGGCATCGAGTTCGACGACCCCGACGCCCTCAGCCGCCGCTACGAGTACTACGACCCGATCCGGACCCTGCCCGAGTCCGGCAAGGAGTACTGGCGCAAGTTCGGGGTCCCCGACACCGTCCCGATCAGCTGAGGGCGAACTGCTCCACCGAACGCTACCTCCCGACCTGGTCGCCGAGGCCCTGCGCGAGGAGGCCACCGGCGCGGATGCGGCCCTGCTCCGGGTCCTGGAACGGGCTCAGCCGGGGCGGTAGGCGAGGGAGCGGAACAGGCCCTCGTAGTCGAGGACGAGGCCGTCCGGGTCGACCAGCAGGTCGGCCTGGAAGTCGCCGGTGGAGAACCGCCAGCGGTCGGTGGCGAGGCGCTGGTAGCGCTGAGCTGATCCGATCACCTCGAGGCCGGGGAACTGGACCCAGGCCATCCGGAGGTCGGCCGCCTGGCCGGGCTCGAGCTGGCGGGCCAGGCGGCGGATGGGGAGGGTGTTGGTGGACGGGGTGACGGTCAGGTCGACGTCGAGGGCGCCGGCAACCTCGGGCAGGGCCGGGCCGCCGTCCCAGCGCCAGGTGCCGGCCCCGTCGGCGAGCAGGACCCGCCGGGTGGCGCCGCCGTCCAGCTCCAGCTCGACCCGCCGGGTCAGCCCGTCCGGCCCGGCCTCGACCCGGTAGCGGACGTCCAGGGGGGTGCCGTGCTCGGGCGTGAGCACGGTCCCCGACAGCCGCAGCCCGTCCGGCCCGGCCTCCAGCCGGCAGCGCTCCAGGGCGCCCGACTCGACGGCCTGCCAGAGGATCGTCGCCACGGGCCCGCTCAGCCGCGCAGCAGCTCGGTGACCTGGAAGGCCAGGTCCAGGGCCTGGCTGGCGTTGAGGCGGGGGTCGCAGGCGGTCTCGTAGCGGCGGTGCAGGTGCCCGTCCTCGATCGCGTCGGCGCCGCCCAGGCACTCGGTGACGTCCTCGCCGGTCAGCTCGACGTGGATGCCCCCCGGGTGGGTGCCCTCGGAGCGGTGCACGGCGAAGAAGCCGGCCAGCTCGGCCATGACGTCGTCGAAGCGGCGGGTCTTGTGGCCCGACGGCCCGACGAAGGTGTTGCCGTGCATCGGGTCGCAGGCCCACACGACCGGGTGGCCGGCGTCGCGGACGGCCCGGACCAGCGGGGCCAGCCGCTCCGAGACCCGGGAGGCGCCCATGCGCGAGACCAGGGTGAGCCGCCCCGGGACCCGCCCCGGGTTGAGCACGTCGCACAGGGCCACGGTCTCCTCCGGGGTCGCCGTCGGCCCGAGCTTGGCCGCCACCGGGTTGCCGATCCCGCGCAGGAACTCCAGGTGGGCGCCGTCCAGCTGGCGGGTCCGGTCCCCCACCCAGAGCATGTGGGCCGAGCAGTCGTACCAGCACCCGGTGAGGCTGTCGCGCCTGGTCATGGCCTCCTCGTAGCCGAGCAGGAGGGCCTCGTGGGAGGTGTAGAAGTCGACCTGGTGGATGACCGAGGAGGTGGTCAGGTCGATGCCGCAGGCGGCCATGAAGCGCAGCGCCCGGTCGATGCCGTCGGCGACCGCGTCGTAGCGCCGCCCGGCCGGGCTGCGGGCCACGAACTCCTGGTTCCAGACGTGCACCTGGTTGAGGTCGGCGAACCCGCCCTTGGTGAAGGCGCGCAGCAGGTTCAGGGTGGCCGACGACTGGTGGTAGGCGCGCAGCATCCGGGCCGGGTCAGGCCGGCGCGACGCCGGGTCGAAGCCGAGGTCGTTGACCATGTCGCCGCGGTAGACGGGCAGCTCGACCCCGTCGACCCGCTCGCTGGGGAGGCTGCGGGGCTTGGCGAACTGGCCGGCGATGCGGCCCACCTTGACCACCGGCAGGCCGGCCCCGTAGGTCAGGATCACCGCCATCTGCAAGATGACCTTGAGCTTGTCGCGGATCGTGTCGGCCGAGAAGGCGTCGAACGACTCGGCGCAGTCGCCCGCCTGGAGCAGGAAGCCGTGCCCGGAGGCCACCGTGGCCAGGGTGGACTGCAGCGTCCTGGCCTCGCCGGCGAACACCAGCGGCGGCTGGTTCGACAGCTCCTTCAGGACCCGGTCGAGGGCGTCGGGCTCGGGCCAGTCGGGCTGCTGGGCCGCCGGCAGCGCCCGCCAGGAGTCGGGCGCCCAGGACGGGGACGCGGTGCGAACGGTGGGGTTCATCGCTCCATCGTCGCAGAACCGCGCATGATCGCGCATGCCCGGCGACGGCGGGCGGCCTCGCCCGGCGGCGTCTGGCAGATCGGCGACGTGGCCCAGCGCATCTCCAGCCCCGTCCTGGCCGGCCGCGCCACCGAGCTCGCCCGGCTCCGGTCCGCCACCGAGCGGGCGGCGGCCGGGACCCCGGTCGCCGTGGTCGTGGCGGGCGAGGCCGGGGTCGGCAAGACCCGGCTGGTCGCCGAGCTGGCCGGCCAGGCCGAGGCGGCCGGCATGGCCGTGCTCGGCGGTGGCTGCCTCGACGTCGGCGACGGGACGCTGCCGTACGCGCCGCTGGCCGAGGCGCTCCGGGAGCTGGCCGCCGACCTCGACCCGGCCGAGCTGGACGGCGTGCTCGGCGGCGCCCGCATCGAGCTCTCCCGCCTGGTCCCCGAGCTGGTCCCGCCGGCGTCCGCCCCGGGGCCGCCGCCGGGCACGTCCCCAGGGCGGCTGTTCGAGCTGCTCCTCGGGGTCCTCCACCGCCTGGCCGCCCGCCGTCCCGTCCTGCTGGCAGATCGAGCTGCCCCGCCTGACCCGGCGCGAGCTGGCCGACCTGATCGCCGGGGTCCTCGGCCACCGGCCCGCGTCGCGGCTGGTCGGCGACGTCCTGGCCCGCTCCCAGGGCAACCCCTTCTTCGCCGAGGAGCTGCTGGCCGCCGGCCCTGACGGCGCCGACCAGCCGCCGGTCCTTCGCGACCTGCTGCTGGCCAGGGTCGAGGCGCTGTCCGAGGACGCCCAGCGGGTCGTGCGCGCGGCCGCGGCGGCCGGGTCCCGGGTCGACCAGGGCTGCTGGCCTCGGTCACCGCCGTCCCCGGGGACCGGCTGGTCGAGCTGCTGCGCGAGGCCGTCAGCCGGCACCTGCTGCGGGTGGACGAGGACGGCGACGCCTACGCGTTCCGCCACGCCCTGGTCCAGGAGGCGCTGTACGACGACCTGCTCCCGGGCGAACGGGGCAGCCTGCACGCCGCCTACGCCGCCGCCCTGGCGAGCCGGGGCGGGCCGGCCGAGCTCGGGCAGCTCGCCTACCACGCCTACGCCGCCCACGACACCGGGGCCGCCCTGCTCGCCTCCGTGCGGGCCGGGATGGCCGCCGAGGCGGCCTTCGCGCTGGCCGAGGCCGGGGAGCACTACGGGCGCGCCCTGGAGCTGTGGCCCCAGGCGGCCGAGGCCGCCGGCGCCAACCCCCTCGACCGGTCGGCGCTGCTGCTCCGGGCCGCCGACGCCGCCCTGCTGACCGGCGAGACCGACCGGGCCGTGACCC
>DASUPQ010000547.1 GCA_036280995.1 Actinomycetota bacterium
GGTGGTGGGCGCGGCGGTGGTCGCCGGTGCCTCGGGGGTGGGGGTCTCGGTGGTCGGCGCGGCCGGGGTCGGCGAGCCCTGGGCGGCCTGGGCGGGCTCGTTCGCGCCGGTGTCGCAGGCGGCCAGGAGCAGGGTCGCGGCCAGCGCGGCCGCCACCAGGGTGGCCCCGCTCCGCCTGCTGCGCCCGCTGCCTGCCAACGTCCCACCTCCGGACGGTCCGCGTTCCGCTGTCATGTCCAGTCGTACCAGAGCGACCGTTCCCGCGCCGTCTCGGCCGGGTAACGGTTCCGTTCCCGCTCAGCCCACCTTGGGGGTGGCCCGGTCGACGATGGCCGGCAGGTCGAGGCCGGACGGCAGGGTGCCGAACGCGACCCCGCCGTCGCCGGCGACCCGGGAGGCGCAGAAGGCGTCGGCCACCGCCGGGTGGCCGTGGCGGACCAGCAGCGCCCCCTGGAGGAGCACGGCCAGCCGCTCGACCAGCCGGCGGGCGCCCGCCTGGAGCCCGACCGGGTCGGCGGCGGCGGCCAGCTCCCGCTCGACCGCGGCCGCGGCCCGGTCCAGCCGCGGCTCGGCCGCCCGGGCCGGCGCGACCTCGTCCAGCAGTGCCGCCAGGCCGTCGGGCTGCCTGGCCAGGACCCGCAGGACGTCCAGGCTGTTGATGTTGCCGGCGCCCTCCCAGATGGAGTTGAGCGGCGCCTCCCGGTACAGCCGGGGCATGCCGCTCTCCTCCACGTACCCGTTGCCGCCCAGGCACTCCAGCGCCTCGGCGGCCACCGCCGGGGCGCGCTTGCACACCCAGTACTTGGCCATCGCCGTGGCCAGCCGGCGCAGGGCCGCCTCGGCCGGGTCGCGGGCCGCCCGGTCGAACGCGCCCGCCACCCGCATGGCCAGCAGCGTGGCCGCCTCCGACTCGACCGCCAGGTCGGCCAGGACGTTGGCCATCAGCGGCTGGTCGGCCAGCCGGCGCCCGAACGCGCTGCGGTGGGCGGCGTGGTGGGCCGCCTGGGCGACCGCCTGGCGCATCAGGGCCGCCGACCCGACCACGCAGTCCAGCCGGGTGTGGTTGACCATCTCCAGGATGGCGGCCAGGCCCCGGCCCGGCTCGCCGACCAGCCAGCCGGTGGCGCCGTCCAGCTCGACCTCGGCCGAGGCGTTGGCCCGGTTGCCGAGCTTGTCCTTGAGCCGCTGGAGATGGAAGCCGTTGCGCCCGCCGTCGGGGAGCACCCGCGGGACCAGGAAGCAGCTCAGCCCGGCCGGCGCCTGGGCCAGGACCAGGAAGGCGTCGCTCATCGGGGCCGAGCAGAACCACTTGTGCCCGGTGAGCCGCCACTCGCCGTCCCCGGCCGGGGCCGCCCTGGTGGTGTTGGCCCGGACGTCGCTGCCGCCCTGCTTCTCGGTCATGGCCATGCCGCACAGCGCCCCCGCCTTGCCCGCGACCGGCGCCAGGACCGGGTCGTAGGCGAGCGTGGTCAGCTTCGGCTCCCAGACCGCGGCCAGCTCGGGGCTGGCCCGCAGGGCGGGCACGGCCGCGAAGGTCATGCTGACCGGGCAGCCGTGGCCGGCCTCGACCTGGCTCCAGAGGTGGAACCCGGCCGCCCTGGCCACCTGCGCGCCCGGCCGCGGGTCGCGCCAGGGGCTGGCGTGCAGGCCGTGGGAGACCGCCGTGCCCAGCAGCCGGTGCCAGGCCGGGTGGAACCCGACCTCGTCGACGCGGCGGCCGTAGCGGTCGTGGGTGCGCAGCACCGGCGGGCTGGCGTCGGCCGCCGCGGCCCAGGCGATCGCCTCCGGGGTGCCGGCCAGGACGCCGAGGGCCCGGACCCGCTCGGTGGCCCAGCCGGCCCCCTCCCGGTGCAGCGCCTCCGCCAGCACCGGGTCGGCGTCGTAGAGGTCGTAGCCGGCCAGCGGCGGCGGCTGGTTCAGCACCTCGTGGGTGGGCGGCACAGCCCCAGGCTACAGCTCGTCCAGGGTGGCGAACAGCCTGGCGAAGCGGTGCAGGGGCTCGCGGCCGATGGCCGGCAGCAGCCGCTGCTGCTGGTGCAGGAGGTGGCGGGCCGGGCGGTAGCGGTCAAGGGCCATGCCGGTGGCCCGCTCGACCCGCCGCACGATCGAGCCCTCGCCGGCCAGCTCGGCCGGGTCGAGCCCCTCGGTCCCGGTCGCGGCCAGCAGGTGCAGGTAGAAGGCCTCGTCGAACAGGTCCTCGAGCCCGGCCTCGCTCTGGCCGGTCAGCTCGGTCAGGGCCAGCAGCCGCTCTGGCAGCACCACCCCCTGCTCGGCCAGGGCCCGGACGCCGGGGTGGCCGGCGCCGACCTCCAGCAGCACGGCCGCCTCCAGCGGCGCGCCCAGCAGGGCGGCCAGCAGGGGCAGGCCGGCGAGCCCGCCGGTGGGCAGCACCCGCCAGGCCGGGTCGAGGCCCCGGCGCCCCCCTTCGCGCAGGTAGCCGCTCATCACCTCGAGGTAGACGAGGTCGGGGACGCCGCCGACGAGCAGGGTGCGGGGGCCGGCCCCGAGACCCTCGAGCACGGCGGTGGCCAGCGCCCCGGAGAGGGGCAGGACGGTGTCGCGGCTGGTCGCCCCCGCCCCCGTGCCCTCGCGGATCCGGGTCCCCTCCCCCTCCACGTCCTCGACGGTGCGGACCCGGTGGGGCCGGGTCGCGTCGACCATGAACGGCGAGTGGGTGGTGTAGACGACCTGGTGGTCGCCGGCGAGCTGCTCTTCCAGGTAGCGGAGCAGGTCGGCCTGGCCGGCGGCGTGGAGCCCGAGGCCGGGCTCGTCCAGCAGCAGGACCAGCCCTTCGGCGTCGCGCAGCTCCGAGAAGGCGGCCACGAACGAGAAGAACCAGACGAACCCGCCCGAGCGCTCGCCGAAGTTGGTCGTCACCCGGTGACGCTGGTTGCGGATGCGGACGTCGAGGAAGGGCGGGCCGCCCTGGCCGTTCTGGCCGGCCTCGCGGAAGTCCAGGTCGAGCTCGACGGTCAGCTCCGGGTTCTGGCTCCAGTAGCGGAAGACCTCCTCGCTCACCGTGGTGGCGGCGCTCTCCAGGGCGGCCTTGCGGACCTCGTACTCGGACTCGGCGAACTCGTCGGCGGCCACCCCGGCCAGCCGCAGCAGGGCCAGGGCGGTCCGCTCCCCCGGCTGGAGGGCGTCCTCGGCGGTCGCCTGGAGCCGCGGGATCGAGACCCGGCCCGGGAGCACGCTGTAGCCGTCGAAGTACAGCAGGCGGGGCAGCCGCGAGGTGAGCTCGGCGGCCAGCTCGCCGGCGGCCTCGTCGTCGCCGACCAGCAGCCGGCGCTGCCCCGAGTAGGCCCGCTCGACGGTCAGCTCCTTGGCGCCGAGCGCGTCGGGCCCGATCCGCCGGGCCACCGCCTCCAGGTCGGCCTCGTCGAGCTCGAAGGCAGCCGAGATCGGAGCCGTGCCGGCGATCTGGGCCCGGTCGCGCCCGCGCAGGCGGCGCGGGTAGTCGCGCAGCTCGTCGAACCCGCGGCCCGGCCCGCCGAACGGGTTGGCCTGGTGGAGGGCCTCCAGGAAGGCGGTCTTGCCGCTCTCGTTCTTGCCGACCAGGCAGGTCACGTCCGGCTCGAAACGGACAGTCCCCGAATGTTCGATGCTCCGGAATCTCCGAACCACCGCCGTTTTCAGGATCACGTTCCGCTCCACCTCGACACGGCGGAAATGTAGTTGAGATTTCCCGGTACGTGCCAATCGCCGGTTGGACACCGGTTCGCCCACCCCGCCCGGGTACATTTGCGTAGGGAAGCTGCAAAAGACTGCGCGTGATCGGGGACGTACCGCATCGTAGGCTCCGCCGGGCTTGGCGTCGCCATGGCAAGGAGAGTTCGAGGTGGCGTTGCGGTTGCTCACCCGGGTTCGCGGCACCCTCCCCCAAGGCCGCTCCCTTCCCGACGACGTCTGGCAGGGCCGCCACCGCGCGATCCTGTTCATCCTCTGGCTGCACGTGCCCGCCCTGGTCGCGGTGGCGTTCATCGCCCACGACGGCCCGGACGCCGCCTCCGGGATCGTGGTCGTCGCCGCCTCGGCGGCCCTGGCCACCGCCCCCTGGGGCGGGCGCCGCTGGCGCTCGGCCCTGGCCACCGTCGGGCTGCTGTCGGCGTCCTGCGTGCTCGTCGGCATGGGCGGGGGCACGGTCGAGCTCGCCTTCCATTTCTTCGTCACGATCGCCCTGGTCATGCTCTACCAGGACGGCTTCCCCTTCCTGATCGCGGTCGGCTTCGTGGCCGTCTACGCGGTGGTGTCGGCGGTGCTGGAGTCCCTCGGCATCTGGCCGGCGGCCGACACCTGGTCCAGCCCGTGGCTGCGGGCGGCCGTCGGCGAGCTGCTGATCCTGGCCACGGCCACCGCCAACCTGGCCAACTGGCGCCTCAACGAGGACAGCCGGGCCGAGGCCGAGCGCTCCTTCCAGCAGCTCTACGACGGCCAGCGGGCCGTGGTCCGCGAGCTGCAGCAGTCCCAGCGCCTCAAGGACGAGCTCTACAACGTCGTCTCCCACGAGCTGCGCACCCCGCTCACCGGCATCCTCGGGTTCGGCGAGCTGCTGCTCACGCGCGACCACCGGCTGAGCGCGGAGCAGCGCAAGGAGCACCTGGGCCGGATCCTGCGCGAGGCCCGCCGGCTCCAGCGGGTGGTCGACAACCTGGTCTACTCCTCCAAGGTCATCCAGCAGGACGGCAGCGCCGCCGCCGACCTGCGCGGGGTCGTGGGCGCGGTGGTCGAGGACCTCGAGGACGTGCCCGGCCGGGAGCGGCTCGACCTCCAGGTCGACCTCCTGGCCGCCCGGGAGGTGGCCATGCCGGCCGAGGCCCTGCGCCTGGTCATGGTCAACCTGCTCGGCAACGCCCTCAAGTACGCCACCCCGCTGACCACGGTCCGGGTGGCGGCGCGGCCGGTCGGCCCGGCCATGCTGGCCGTGTCCGTCACCAACACCGGCCCGCCGATCACCGCCGCCGACCGCGAGCGCGTCTTCGAGCCGTTCGTCCAGCTCGACTCCTCGCTGACCCGCAGCGCCTCCGGGGTCGGCCTGGGGCTGCACATCGTCCGGCGCCTGGTCGAGTCCTACGGAGGCACCGTCGAGGTGGAGTCCGCCGACGGCCTGGTCACCTTCACGATCGTGATCCCGGCCGTCCTGTCCGTCCCGGCCGACGACGCGCCCGGCCCGGAGCCGGCGGCCGTCGGGGCCCGCCATCAGCCGAACGGCTGACCGGCCGATCCACCGTCCGGCGCTCCCCCGCCGCCGCGGCCTCTCGTACCATCGGTCCGGAGAGGTGGCCACGAGAGGAGCGGCCGGCTGGACTGCGAGCGCGAGCGCGGGGTCGACGCCTGGGACCAGTACGGGTGGGTCTGGGACGCCGCCCTCTACGGCCTGCTCGCCCTGACCCTGGTCCTGGCCGTGCTCGACCCGGCGACCGCCGGGGAGCGCTGGGCCCTGGCCGGGCTGAGCGTGCTCATGGCGGCCTGGCAGCTCGCGTTCCGGCGGCTCGGGATCGACGAGCAGCGGCCGCTGCTGGTCCTGGTCTACCTGGCCGGGCTGCTGGGGACCTGGTTCGTGCTGGCCGGCATCCATCCCGCCTTCTTCACGCTCCTGCTCGTCCTGTACCCGCAGGTCTTCCGCCACCTGCGGCTCTCCCTGGCCATCCCGGCGGCGTTCGCCCTCAGCATGTCGGTCGTCTGGCGGGAGGTGCTGGAGACGGGCCGGCCGCTGTGGGAGAACCCCGGGGCGATCGTGGGCGGCCTGATCTCGGTGGTGTTCGGCAGCCTGTTCGCCATCTGGATCACCCGCATCATCGAGCAGAGCTACGAGCGGCGGGAGCTGATCGAGGAGCTGGAGACGACCCGCAGCGAGCTGGCCGCGGCCGAGCGCGAGGGCGGCCGCCTGGCCGAGCGCCAGCGCCTGGCCCGCGACATCCACGACACGCTGGCCCAGGGCTTCGTCAGCATCGTCCTGCAGCTCCAGGCGGCCGAGGCCGAGCTGCCCGACGGGGCCGAGGCGGCCCGCGGCCACCTGGAGCGGGCCCGCCGGACGGCCCGGGACAACCTGGCCGAGGCCCGGCGGCTGGTCTGGGACCTGCGGCCCGAGGCGCTGGCGGCGCCGCTGGGTGAGGCCATTGGCCGGCTGGCGGGCCGGCTGGCCGAGGAGACCGGCATGGTGGCGACGGCCACCGTCACCGGGACGCCGGCGCCGCTCAGCGCCGACGCCGAGGTCACCCTGCTCCGGGTCACCCAGGAGGCCCTGGCCAACGTGAGCCGCCACGCCCGCGCCGGCCGGGTGGCCGTCACCCTGTCCTACATGGACGGCGAGGCCGCCCTGGACGTGCGTGACGACGGGGACGGCTTCACCCCGACGGCCGACGGTTTCGGTCCCAACGGCGGCCTCGGCCTGCGGGGCATGCGCGAGCGGGTCGAGGCCCTTGGAGGCCGGCTGGCCGTCGAGAGCGCCCCCGGCCGGGGCACCACCATCGCCGTCACGGTGCCGTCGGAGTGATCCGCCTGCTGATCGCCGACGACCACCCGGTGGTCCGGGACGGGCTGCGGGGCATGCTGGCCGGCGAGGCCGACTTCGAGGTGGTGGGCGAGGCCGCCTCCGGGGCCGAGGCGGTGGCGGTGACCGAGCGGGAACGGCCCGACGTGGTCCTCATGGACCTCCAGATGCCGGAGATGGACGGGGCCACGGCCACGGCCGAGATCGCCGCCCGCTTCCCCGGGACCCGGGTGCTGGTCCTCACCACCTTCGACGCCGACGCGGACATCCTGCGGGCGGTCGAGGCCGGGGCCACCGGCTACCTGCTCAAGGACACCCCGAGGGAGCGGCTGTTCCCCGCCATCCGGGCCGCCGCCCGGGGCGAGACGGTGCTGGCCCCGACGGTGGCCACCCGGCTGGTCAGCCGGATGCGCCGGCCGGCCGAGGAGGCGCTCACCTCCCGCGAGGTCGAGGTCCTGGAGCTGGTCGCCCGCGGGTTCAGCAACGCCGACATCGCCGCCGCCCTGTTCATCAGCGAGGCCACGGTCAAGACCCACCTGCTGCACACCTTCGCCAAGCTGGGCGTGGACGACCGCACCGCCGCCGTGGTCGCCGCCCTGGAGCGCGGCATCATCACCCTCCCCCGCCGCACTCGCTAGCGAGCGATTTGACCCGCGCTGCGCCGCTGGACCAGGCTGTCCCGGTCATGCTTCGAGAGGGAAAGGATCCGGCGTGACCCAGTCAGACGTCACCGCATCCACCGGCGGGTCGGAGACGGCCACCCCGACCCGCTCCAGCCGGGCCGAACGCAACGCGGCCGCCGCCGACCTGGACCGTTCCCGAGGCAGCTTCGCGGCCACCCCGGCCACGGCCGTCCAGCTGGCCGAGATCGAGGAGGTCGACCCCTCGACCGTGTTCGAGGGGCCCGCCTTCTCGGACTGGCTGTCGGCCAACCTGGACCGGCTGGCCAAGGAGCTGGGCGTCAGCGGCCTGCGCGAGGTCGGGCGCGACGTCGGGGTCGGCTCCTTCACCGCCGACCTGCTCGCCCAGACCGACCGCGGGCGGCGGGTCGCCATCATGAGCCACCTGGAGCCGAGCGACCACCTGCACCTCGGCCAGATGATCACCTTCGCGGCCGGCCTCGATGTCTCGGCGGTGGTCTGGATCACCACCCGCATCGGCGAGGAGCACCGGGCGGTGCTCGACTGGCTCAATCAGCACGGCGACGACGAGGTGCGCTTCTTCGGGGTCGAGCTGCGCCTGCTGCGCATCGGCGGCTCCCCCCCGGGCGCCTCCTTCCACGTCGAGGCCCGCCCCAACGACTGGCAGAAGGTGATCAAGCAGCGCCAGCGGGTCGGCTCGCCGCTCAACTCCCGCACGCGGGAGTTCTAGGGCCTCCTACCGCGGCGGCAGGCCCCGGAGCTGGGCGACAAGAAAGCAGCAGGCGCGCAACTGGTCATTGACGCGGGCCGGGATATCCGGCCTCGCGTTCGGCCTTTGCCTGGTCCTCGATGCAGAACCGGGCTGCCGGCATCGCCTCCAGCCGCTCGTCGCCGATCGGGCGCCCGCAGGCCTGGCAGGTGCCATAGGTGCCCTGCTCCAGGCGCTGGAAGGCGGCCTCGATCTCCCGCAGCTCGTCGTCCACCTGCTCCAGCAGGGAGACGTTCTTCTCCATCTCGAAGGTCTCGGTGCCGCTGTCGCCGGGATGCTGGTCGAAGCTCGACAGCTCCCCGCCGGTGTCGGAGACCGCCTCGTCCCGCTCGCGATGGAGGTCGTCGCGGATCCCCTGGAGCCGGGTTCGCTCCTCCTCGAGCCGCCTCCTGGCCGTGGCCTTGTCCATGAGTCCTCCGGTGCTCCACGTCGTCTGGTCCGCGGAGACGCTACCAGCCTTCTCCGATCAGGACCGGTCGAGGCCGCGGCGGATGGCGTAGCGCATCAGCTCGTAGCGCCTGGAGAGCTGGAGCTTGGTGAGGATGTTCTGGACGTGGTTCTGGACGGTCTTGACGCTCAGGAACAGCTGGTCGGCGATCTCCCTGTAGGTGTAGCCCTTGGCCACCAGTCGCAGGACCTCGGTCTCGCGGGGCGTCAGGCCCGGCTCGGTGGTCCCGCTCATGCGCCGGAACTCGCCAAGGACCAGGGCGGCCAGCGTCGGGGAGAAGGCCGGCTCCCCGGCGCGCACCCGGACCACCGCGTCCACCAGCTCGGCCGCGGTGGCGCTCTTGAGCAGGTAGCCGCTGGCCCCGACCTTGACCGCCTCGAGCACGTCGGCCTCCTCGGCCGAGGCCGACAGGACCAGCACCTTGACGTGCGGGGACTCCTCGACGATGCGGCGGATCGCCTCCACCCCGGGGACCGTCGGCAGGTTCAGGTCCATCAGGACGAGCTCGGGCATGGCCTCGCGGGCCCGCTCGATGGCGTCGCCGCCGTCGGCGGCCTCGGCCACCACCTCGACCCGTCCCGACGCCTCCAGGTCGGCCCGGACCCCGTCGCGCCACATCGGATGGTCGTCGACCACCATCACCCGGACCTTGTCCTCAGCTGTCACGCTCGTCCTCCGCGGTGGGGGGAATGGGTACGCGCAGCTCGATCTCGGTGCCGGCCCCGGGCCGGCTGGCCACCCGCATGGTGCCGCCGAGCTGCTCGACCCGGCCCTTGACGCTCTTGGCCAGGCCGATCTTGCCCTCGGCGAGCAGCCGCCGCTCGTCGTAGGCGAAGCCGCGACCGTCGTCGCGGACGGTGAGCACGACCCCGCCGCCGTCCTCCTCGGCGAACAGCGCCACCCGGGAGGCGCCGGCGTGCTCGACCACGTTGTCGAGGGCCTGGCGGACGGCCGCGGCCAGCTCCTCGACATGGCCCGCCGGCAGCCACAGGGCGCCGGTGGCCCCCACGGTCACCGGCAGCGACGGCTCGGCCCCGGCGAGCGCCTCCAGCGCCGCCCGCAGCGAGGCGGCCCCGGCCGGCGTCTCGGCGGCGGCGGGCTCGCGCAGGATCAGCGAGCGCAGGGCCCGCTCCTGGCCGGCGGCCATCTCGGCCAGCCCGGCCACCTGGTCGGCCGGGACCGGCCCGGCGCCGGCCAGCTCCCGGCCGCGCTTGTGGACCAGGGCCAGGGCCTGGAGCACCGAGTCGTGGATCTGGCGGGCCAGCGACTCCCGCTCGGCCAGCCGGGCCGCCCGCTCGCGGGCCCGGATGGTCTCCTCGGTGGCCTGGCGGAGCTGGCCCGCCGACCGCTCCAGCAGGCGCGCCACCAGGCCGACGGCCCCGCCGGCGAGCACGAAGTTCAGCGTCCCGCCGGCCAGGTCGAGCAGAACCGCCGGCTCCTCGGCGGCCAGGTCGATGCCGTTGGCGAGTTGGCCGGCGACCAGCGACGCGCCCAGCACCAGCCCGGCGGCCACGCCGCCGCCAACGCCCCGGGCCGCCCCCCAGGTGACGGCGGCCGCCACCGGGTAGCCGGCGGCGAACCACGGTCGCTCGCCAACGGTGGCCGCCGGCATGACCAGCCCGGCGACCAGGTTGACGGCGGCGGCCAGGGCCAGGTCGGCCGCCAGCACGGGCCAGGCCGGCGGTGGGCGGGCCACCGTCAGCCACCCCGTCCAGGCGGCCAGCGCGGCGATCGTGGCCCAGGCCAGCGCGGGGCGGCGCAGCTCCCCGGCGGTCAGGGCCAGCACCACCATCCAGGCCAGGCTCACCCATCGGAACGCCAGGATCCCGAGCGACAGCACCGCCTGGCCGCGCTCGGCCTCCGACGGGATCCGCCCCGCATCGCTCACGGGGAGGAGCCTAGCCCAGGGGCGCGGCGACCGGCTCCTCGGCCTCGCCCGCGGTCGCCGAGGCCCGGGCCGCGGCCACCACCCTGCTCAGGGCGGCGGTCATGGCCTGGACCTCGTCGGGCGCCAGGTGGCGGGTGAAGTGCTCGTGGATGCCACGCAGGTGGATCGGGGCGGCACGGCGCAGGGCGCTGCGGCCCTGGTCGGTGAGGACCGCGAACCACCCGCGGCGGTCGTCCTCGCAGCGCTCGCGGCGGACCAGCCCGGCCTCCACCATCCGGTCGACCAGGCGCGACAGCCCGCTCTTGGAGAGCAGGACCGAGGCCGACAGCTCCTGCATGCGCAGCCGGCCCCCCGGGGCCTCGGAGAGGTTGAGGAGCACGTCGTAGCGGCTCAGGGGCAGGCCGCGCTCGTCCACCAGTTCACGCTCGAGCAGCTCGGTGACGGTGGCGTGGGCCTCCAGCAGCAGGCGCCAGGCAGCCAGCTGCGCAGGATCGGGTCGGGCCGGCATCCACCCATTGTAAGTGGTCGTCCAGGCACCGACCGTCAGCAACGCGCGATCTGGAGTAGCCCAGAAGAACCAAATTCCACACAGGTTGTTTGGTTCTCCAGGACCGGGATACTCGTCCCCTCCCCGAAGAGAAGCGGCAAGACAAGCAGGGGCCCGATGGATACCTGCGCCCGCCGATTGTGCAAAGGATCACAAGATGCGCGTCCTTGGTGTGAACGCGGTGTTCCACGATCCGGCCGCCGCCCTGGTGGTCGACGGCCAGGTGGTGGCCGCGGCCGAGGAGGAGCGCTTCACCCGGCGCAAGCACGGCAAGCTGCCGGTCCCGTTCGCCACCTGGGAGCTGCCCGAGCAGTCGGCCGCCTGGTGCCTGGCCGAGGCCGGCCTGTCACCCGAGGACCTGGACGCCGTCGCCTACTCCTACGACCCGGCCCTGGCCCCGCCGGCCGGCCCCGACGTGACCGGCGACGGCTGGGAGGGGCTGCGCACCCTCTATGCCGAGCGGGCCCCGATGTTCCTGCGCGCCGCCCTGCCCGGGCTCGACCCGGCGAGCGTCCGCTACGTCCCCCACCACGTGGCCCACGCCGCCTCGGCCCACCTGGCCGCCCCCTACCCCAGCTCGAGCGTGCTGGTGCTCGACGGCCGCGGCGAGGCCGCCTCCCACCTGGCCGGGCGCTCGGTCGACGGCGACCTCGAGATCCTGGCCGCCCAGCGCCTCCCCCACTCCCTCGGCCTGCTCTACGAGGAGATCACCGACCACCTCGGGTTCCGGCGCTCCTCCGACGAGTACAAGGTCATGGCCCTGGCCGCCTACGGGAAGCCCGCCTACCTCCGGGAGCTGCGCGAGGCGGTCCGGGTCACCGGCGACGGCGGCTTCACCGTGGCCCCGATCGAGCTTGACACCCTGGCCAAGCGGCGCGCCAAGCACGAGGAGTGGACCGGCGAGCACGCCGACCTGGCCGCCAGCGTCCAGCTCCGCCTCCAGGAGGTGCTGCTGGAGCTGGTCCGCTGGCTGCACGCCCAGACCGGCGACCGCGACCTGACCATGGCCGGCGGGGTCGCGCTCAACTGCGTGGCCAACTCGGTCCTGGCCGAGCAGGGGCCGTTCCAGCGCATCTGGGTCCAGCCGGCCGCCGGCGACGCCGGCACCGCCCTCGGCGCCGCCATGCACGTCGCCCACGCCCTCGGCGACCGGGTCGCGCCCATGCCCACCGCCGCCCTCGGGCGGGGCTGGACCGACGACGAGCTGGCCGCCTGGCTGGCCACGGCCCGGGTCGCCTACGAGCGCCCGCCCGACCTGGCCGACGCCGTGGCCGAGGTGATCGCCGCCGACGGGGTGGTGGCCTGGTTCCAGGGCCGCAGCGAGTACGGGCCGCGCGCCCTCGGGCACCGCAGCCTGCTCGCCAACGCCACCAGGGCGGCCAACCTGGAGCGGCTCAACGACGTCAAGGGCCGCGAGCAGTTCCGCCCGGTGGCGCCCATGGTCCTGGCCGACCTGGCCGGCGACATCTTCGAGGGCCCCATGCCCAGCCCCTACATGCTGTTCACCCACCGGGTGCGGCCGGCCTGGCGCGAGCGCATCCCGGCCGTCGTCCACGTCGACGGCAGCGCCCGCATCCAGACCGTCGACCCGGCCGACGAGCCGCTGGTGGCGCGCCTGCTGGAGGCGGTCGAGCGCCGCACCGGGGTGCCGGTGGTGGTCAACACCAGCCTCAACACGGCCGGCCGGCCCATGGTCGACGACCCCCGCGACGCCCTCGAGTGCTTCGGGTCGGCTCCGGTCGACGTCCTCGCCCTCGGGCCGTTCCTGGTCCGGCGGGCCGCCTTCACCCGGCCATGACCTTCGACGTGGTCGTTCCCACGGTGGGGCGGGACAGCCTCCGGCGGCTGCTGACGGCCCTGGCCGAGGGGACCGGGCCGGCGCCGGGACGGGTGCTGGTCGTCGACGACCGGGGCGACCGGACGGGGCCACTGCCGCTCCCCGAGGGTGGCGGGATTGAGGTCGAGGTGGTCCCGGGCCGGGCGGCTGGGCCGGCGGCGGCGCGCAATCTCGGCTGGCGGCGGGCGACGGCGGGGTGGGTGGCGTTCCTGGACGACGACGTGGTCCCGGAGCCCGGGTGGTCCGAGGCGCTGGCCCGCGACCTGGAGGGCCTGCCGGACGACGTGGCCGCGAGCCAGGGCCGGGTGCGGGTCCCCATGCCGGCCGGGCGGCGGCCGACCGACTGGGAGCGGAACGTCCGGGGGCTGGAGACGGCCCGCTGGGCCACGGCCGACATGGCCTACCGGCGGGACGTGCTCGCCCGCGCCGGCGGGTTCGACGAGCGGTTCCCGCGGGCCTACCGGGAGGACGCCGACCTGGGGCTGCGGGTGGTCCGCGCCGGGTACCGGATCGTCACCGGTACGCGGGTGGTCTCGCACCCGGTGCGGGCGGCGGGATGGCTGGTCAGCCTGCGGCTCCAGGCCGGGAACGCGGACGACGCCCTCATGCGAGGGCTGCACGGGCGCGGGTGGCGGGAGGCGGCCGGGGTGCCGCGGGGGCGGCGGCCTTGGCATCTGGTGGTCACGGGGCTGGGGGTCGTGGGGGTCGGGGGGCTGTTGTTCGCTCGCCGTGGTGGCCCAACCTCCGGGGGGGCCGCCTGGCGGTGGGTTGCGGGCGCGGCCGGCCTTGGGTGGCTGGCCGGGACCGTGGAGCTGGCGCTGGCGCGCATCGTTCCTGGGCCTCGGAACCCGGGGGAAGCCACCGGCATGGCTGTGACCAGCCTGTTGCTGCCGCCGGTGGCGACCTGGCACTGGCTCCGGGGGTGGGTGCGGCTGCCGTGGCTGCTGGCCGACCGGTCGCGGGCGCCCCGGCCCTCCGCTCCTCCGGCGGCGGTGTTGTTCGACCGGGACGGGACCCTGGTGGCGGACGTTCCCTACAACGGGGATCCCGGGCGGGTGGTGGTGATGCCGGGGGCCCGGGAGGCGGTGGAGCGGCTGCGGGGGGCCGGGGTGCCGACGGCGGTGGTGTCGAACCAGAGCGGGGTCGGCCGGGGGCTGCTGCGGGTCGAGCAGGTGGAGGCGGTCAACCGGCGGGTCGAGGAGCTGCTGGGGCCGCTGGGGCCGTGGATGGTGTGCCTGCACGGGCCGGGGGACGGGTGCCGGTGCCGGAAGCCGGGGCCGGGGTTGATCGAGGCGGCGGCGGGGGCGCTGGGGGTCGACGCGCGGGACTGCGTGGTCATCGGGGACATCGGGGCCGACGTGGAGGCGGCGCGGGCCGCGGGGGCGCGGGCGGTGCTGGTGCCGACGGCGGTGACCCGGGAGGAGGAGGTGGCCGCCGCCCCGGAGGTGGCCGCCGACCTGGTGGCGGCGGTCGAGCTGCTGCTCGGTCCCGCGGAGGGGCGACGATGAGCCGGCCGGAGGGGTTCGGGGAACCCCAGGGGGGTGCCCCGATGGGTCGTCACGTCCTGGTGGCCAGGCAGGACAGCGTCGGGGACGTGCTGCTGGCCGGGCCCGCGGTGCGGGCCGTGGCGGCGGGGGCGGAACGGGTGACGCTGCTGTGCGGGCCGCGGGGGCGGGCCGCGGGGGCGCTGCTGCCCGGGGTCGACCAGGTCGTGGTCGCCCATGCGGCCTGGATCGACGCGGCGCCGCGGCCGGTGACCAGGGCGGAGGTGGACGAGCTGGTGGACCGGCTCGTGGACCTGGAGGTCGACCAGGCGCTGGTGCTGACCTCGTTCCACCAGAGCCCGCTGCCGCTGGCGCTGCTGCTGCGGATGGCCGGGGTGCCGACGATCGCGGCCATCAGCGTCGACTACCCGGGGTCGCTGCTGGACGTGCGCCACCGGGTGGACGACGACCTGCACGAGGTCGAGCGGGGGCTGTCGCTGGCCGCGGCCCTCGGGTACCGGCTGGCGGACGGGGACGACGGGCGGCTGGCGGTACGGCGGGATCCACCGGCCGGCCTGCCCGACCTGGGGGACGGGCCCTATGTGGTCGTCCATCCGGGGGCGTCGGTGCCGGCGCGGGCGTGGGCCCCGGAGCGGCACGCGGCGCTGGTCGGGGCGCTGGTCGCCGCCGGGCGGCGGGTGGTGGTGACCGGCGACGCCGGCGAGCGGCGGCTGACCGCGACGGTCGCCGGGGGCCGGTCCGGGGTGGTCGACCTGGGCGGGCGGGTCGACCTGGCCGGGTTGGCCGAGGTGCTGGCCGGGGCCGAGGTGGTGGTGGTCGGCAACACCGGGCCGGCCCACCTGGCGGCGGCGGTGGGGACGCCCGTGGTGTCGCTGTTCTCGCCGGTGGTGCCGGCCGTGCGCTGGCGGCCCTGGGGGGTGCCGCAGGTGCTGCTGGGCGACCAGCTGGCGGCCTGCGCGGGGTCGCGGGCCCGGGTCTGCCCGGTGCCGGGCCATCCCTGCCTCGACGGGGTGCCGGTCGAAGGGGTCGTGGCCGCGGTCGACCAGCTGGCGGCCGTGCGGGCTGTCGAGGGGGTGACGGGGTGAGGGTGCTGCTGTGGCATGTCCACGGGTCGTGGACGACCGCGTTCGTGCAGGGGCGGCACGAGTACCTGATCCCGGTGACCCCGGACCGGGGGCCGGACGGGCTGGGGCGGGCCCGGACCTGGTCGTGGCCGGCGTCGGCGGTGGAGGTGACCAGGGAGGAGGCGGCCGCGGCCGAGGTCGACGTGGTCGTGCTCCAGCGGCCGCACGAGCTGGGTGGGCTCGCCGAGGAGTGGCTCGGGCGGCGGCGGCCGGGGCGGGAGGTGCCCGCGGTCTACCTGGAGCACAACGCCCCCCAGGGGCGGATCAACGAGCTGCGCCACGTCGCCGCCGATCGGGACGAGCTGGTGGTCGTGCACGTCACCCACTTCAACGACCTGTTCTGGGACTGCGGGAGCACCCCCACCCGGGTGATCGAGCACGGCATCGTCGACCCTGGCGAGCGCTACAGCGGGGAGGTGCCCGCGGCCGCGGTGGTGGTCAACGAGGCCGGGCGGCGCGCCCGGGTGACCGGGACCGACCTGCTGGCGCGGCTGGGGGCGGCGGTGCCGCTCGACCTGTTCGGGATGGGGTCGGAGCGGCTCGCCGGGACGCCGGGAGTGCGGTCGGTGGCCGACCTGGCCCAGGACCGGCTGCACGCCGAGATGGCCAGGCGGCGGCTGTACCTGCACCCGGTGCGCTGGACCTCCCTCGGGCTGTCGCTGCTGGAAGCCATGCACCTGGGGATGCCGGTGGTGGCGCTGGCCACCACCGAGGTCGTGGAGGCGGTGCCGCCCGAGGCCGGGGTCATCTCGACCCGGGTCGAGGCCCTGGCCGACGCGGCCAGGCGGCTGGTGGCCGACCCCGAGCAGGCCCGGCTGATGGGCAAGGCCGCCCGGGTCGCCGCCACCGAGCGCTACGGGCTGGAGCGGTTCCTGGGCGAGTGGGACGCGTTGCTGGAGGAGGTGCGCGACCGATGAGGGTCGCGATGGTGAGCGAGCACGCCAGCCCTCTGGCCGTGCTCGGCGGCGCCGACGCCGGTGGGCAGAACGTGCACGTGGCCGCGCTCTCGGCCGCGCTGGCCAGGCGCGGGGTCGAGGTCGTGGTCCACACCCGGCGGGACGACCCCGGCCTGCCCAGGCGGGTGGTCGCGGCCCCCGGGGTGACCGTCGAGCACGTCGACGCCGGGCCGGCCCGGCCGATCCCCAAGGACGACCTCCCGCCCCACATGGGCGAGTTCGCGGCCCGGCTGCGCCGGTCCTTCCGCGACGACCCGCCGGACGTGGTCCACGCCCACTTCTGGATGTCGGGCCAGGCGGCGCTGGCCGCCGCGCGGCCGCTGGGGATGCCGGTGGTCCAGACCTTCCACGCCCTCGGGGTGGTCAAGCGGCGCCACCAGGGCGCCAGGGACACCAGCCCGCCGGGCCGGCTGGCCGACGAGGCGGCGGTGGCCAGGGACGCCGACCGGATCGTCGCCACCTGCTCGGACGAGGTGTTCGAGCTGGTCAGGATGGGCGCCGACCTGCGCCGGATCGCGGTCGTGCCCTGCGGGGTCGACCTGGAGCTGTTCCGGACCGACGGGCCCGTCGCGCCACGGCCCGCCGGCCGACACCGCCTGCTCGTGGTCAGCCGGCTCGTCGAGCGCAAGGGCATCGGCGACGTGGTCGCCGCCATGGCCAGGCTCCCGGGGGCCGAGCTGGTCGTGGCCGGAGGCCCGCCCGCCGCGGAGCTGGCCGGCGACCCCGAGGCACGGCGCCTGCTGGCCCTGGCCGAGCGGGCCGGGGTGGCCGGGCGGGTCCGGCTGCTCGGCCGGGTCGGGCGCGCCGACCTCCCCGCCCTCTACCGCTCGGCCGACCTGGTGGTGAACGTGCCCTGGTACGAGCCGTTCGGGATCGTGCCCCTCGAGGCGATGGCCTGCGGCGTCCCGGTGGTCGCCTCGGCCGTCGGTGGGCTGGTCGACACCGTCGTCGACGGTGTCACCGGCGCCCACGTCCCACCCCGGCGACCCGCGGTCCTGGCCGCGACCCTCGCCGCCCTCCTGGCCGACCCACCCCGCCGAGCCGCCCTCGGCGCGGCCGGCGCCCGCCGCGCCCGCCGCCGCTACGGCTGGGACCGCATCGCCCGCGGCACCCTCGAGGTCTACGCCGGCCTCCCCGCCGGCTTGGTCGCCGGTCGCCCCGCCGACCTTCCCGGTGGCCACCCGGCCGGCCTGCCCGGTGGCCGCCCCACCGGCCTGCCCGCCGGGCGCGCCGGCCGCCCCGCCGGGGTGGTGGACAGCCGCGAGCATCCCAGTTCCGGGTCGGCTACGCTCCCCCTCCGGGGGGCCTCGCAACCGGGGGCCGGGTTCGCGCGTGCGCCGAAGCGGCAGTCGGGGAGGGGACCCCGGTGAGCCGCGACCCGGCACCGGTGAGCCGCGACCCCGCTCCGGTGACCTACGACCCCGCACTGATGGGCCGCGACCCCACGCCGGTGACCCGGTCGTGGGCGACCCATCGCCCGCGGAGGCGGGGCCCGCTGGTGGTGGTGGGGGATGCGCTGCTCGACCGGGATCTCGACGGGCGGGCGGAGCGGCTGGCGCCGGATGCGCCGGTGCCGGTGGTGGATGATCCGGCGGAGCGGCGGCGGGCCGGGGGGGCGGCGCTGGCGGCGACCCTGGCCGCGTGGGAGGGGCGGGAGGTGGTGCTGGTTACGGCGCTGGCCGCGGACGAGGCGGGGGTGGTGCTGCGGGCGCTGCTGGAACGGGCCGGGGTGGAGGTGGTCGACCTGGGGCTGACCGGGGAGACGCCGGAGAAGATCCGGGTCCGGGCCGGTGGGCGGTCGCTGCTGCGGGTTGACCGGGGTGGGCGGCCGGGAGTGGTCGGGCCGCTGGGGCGGGAGGGGCGTGGCGCCCTTGGCGGGGCGGCGGCGGCGCTGGTGGCCGACTACGGGCGGGGTGTGGCCGCGGAACCTGGGGTGCGGGAGGCGCTGGCCGGGCTGCCGGCGCGAACGCCGTTGGTCTGGGACCCGCATCCTCGCGGTCCGGCGCCCGTGCCCGGGGCGCGGCTGGCCACGCCGAACCGGGCCGAGGCGGCCGGGTTCGCCCCCGAGGTGGCCGGCGACGGCCTGGCCGCGGTGACGGCCAGGGCACGGGCGCTGGCCGGGCGGTGGGCGGTCGCCGGGGTCGCCGTCACCCTCGGCGCCGGAGGCGCCCTGCTGGTCGAGGGGGCCGGCGCGCCGCTGGTCGTGCCCGCCCCGGCGGCCGCCGGGGGCGACCCCTGCGGCGCCGGCGACCGGTTCGCCGCCGCCGCGGCCGGCCTGCTCGCCGACGGCGCCCTCCCATCGGAGGCGGTCGCGGGCGCGGTCGCGGCCGCCACCGCCTTCGTCGCCACCGGCGGCGCGGCCACCGTCGACCTGGACATTGGTCAAGTCGGCCTGAACATGGGTCGACCGGGCGCGCCGAAACCCCGGCCGTCGCTGCCTGGCCCCCCGGTGGGGGAGCGTGGCCGAGCCGGGAGCGGCGTGCTCGCGGCTGTCCACAGCCCCGACCCGCCGCCCACGGGCGGCTCCCCCACGGGCGCCTCCCCCACGGGCGCCTCCCCCACGGGCGCCTCCCCCGCTGGCGGCTCCCCGATGGAACGGGCCCTGGACCTGATCGGGGTCGTGCGGGCCCAGGGCGGGACCGTGGTCGCCACCGGCGGGTGCTTCGATCTGCTGCACGCCGGCCATGTGGCCACGCTGCGGGCGGCGCGGGCGCTGGGGGACTGTCTGGTAGTGTGTCTGAACTCCGACGACTCGGTACGCCGGCTCAAGGGCCTGGAACGCCCCCTGGTTCCGGAGGCGGATCGGGTCGCGGTGCTGGAGGCGCTCGGCTGCGTGGACGCGGTCGTGCCCTTCGACGAGCGGACCCCGGAGGCGGTTCTGCAGCGGCTGCGGCCCGACGTGTTCGCCAAGGGCGGCGACTACGCCCTGGCCGACCTGCCGGAGGCGGCCCTGCTGGCCAGCTGGGGCGGCCAGGCCGTCGTGCTCCCCTACCTCGAAGGCCGCTCGACCACGCAGTTGATGAAGGAGGTCGTCCGACGTGACAGCCACTGACGGGCCGGTGCAGGACCGCCGGCCGGGCACGGTCCTGGTGACCGGCGGGGCATCCGGCCTGGGCGCGGCCGTCGCCCTGGCCGTCCGCGACGCCGGCGGGCGCCCGTACGTGCTCGACCTGGTCACCCCGCCCTTCGAGGTCGACCACGAGCTGGTCGACCTGGCCGACGGCCGCGCCGCCGCCGCCGCCGTCGACCGGGCCGCCGGGCGCCGGGGCGGGCTCGACGCGGTCGTGACCGCCGCCGGGGTCGACGCCTGCGGCCCCCTTGACAGCGTCCCCGCCGACGCCTGGGAGCGGGTGGTGGCCGTCAACCTGCTGGGCACGGCCGCCGTCGTCCGGGCCGCCCTCCCCCACCTGGAGCGCGGCGGCGGCAAGGTGGTCACCGTCGCCTCCACCCTCGGCCTGCGCGCCCTGCCCGACGCCACCGCCTACTGCGCCTCCAAGTTCGGCGTGGTCGGCTTCACCCGGGCCCTGGCCGCCGAGCTGGCCGGCCGGGTCGGCGTCACCCTGCTGATCCCCGGCGGCATGCACACCGCCTTCTTCGACGGCCGCCCTGAGCAGTACAAGCCGGCGTCGGACGCCAAGCTGAACCGGCCCGAGGACGTCGCCCAGGCGGTCCTGTTCGCCCTCGGCCAGCCGCCCGGCTGCGAGGCCAGGGAGCTGCTGGTGGCCCCGTCGACGGAGTCGTCGTGGCCGTGACCCCGGCCGGCCTGCGCGAGGCGCCCCGGCCCCGCCCGGCCGTGGTGGTGCTGCGCGCCCTCGGCCTTGGCGACCTGCTCACCGCCATCCCGGCCCTGCGGGCCCTGGCCGACGCCTTTCCGCGGCATCCGCGGCTGCTGGCCACCCCGGCCGTCCTGGCCCCCCTGGCCCGGGCCTCGGGCGCGGTCGACGAGGTGGTCCCGGCCGACGGCCTCGGCGGACCGCTGCACCGGCGCCTGCACGGCGCCGGCCTGGCCGTGAACCTGCACGGCCGGGGCCCCGAGAGCTCCGACCTGCTGCTGGCCACCGAGCCCCGGCGGCTGGTCGCGTTCGCCCACCCGGCCGTGCCGGCCAGCTCCCAGGGGCCGCGCTGGCGGCCCGACGAGCACGAGGTGGCCCGCTGGTGCCGCCTGCTCGAGGAGAGCGGCATCGCCGCCGACCCGGCCCGGCTCGACCTGGAGCTGCCGCCCGGCCCGATCCCCCACGGAGTCCAGGGCGCCACCCTCATCCACCCGGGCGCGGCCAGCCCGGCACGGCGCTGGCCCCCCGAACGGTTCGCCGAGGTCGCCCGGTCCGAGGTCGCCAGCGGGCGGCGGGTGATCGTGACCGGCGGCCCGGCCGAGGTCGAGCTGGCCGCCGACGTCGCCGACCGGGCGGGCCTGCCGGAGAGCGCCGTCCAGGCCGGCCAGGGCGGCGTCCTCACCATCGCCCGCCTGGTCGCCGCCGCCGACCGGGTGGTGTGCGGCGACACCGGGGTCGCCCACCTGGCCACCGCCCTGCGCACTCCGTCGGTGGTCCTGTTCGGCCCCACCTCCCCGGCCCTGTGGGGCCCGCCCCCCGACCGGCCCTGGCACCGCCCCCTGTGGGCCGGGACCAGCGGCGACCCCCACGGCGAGCGACCCGACCCCGGTCTCCTGGCCATCGACGTCGACCAGGTCACCGAGGCCCTGGCCGACCTCCCCGCGGCCGCCGCCCCCCGCCCCGCCGGCCGCGCAACCGCCCGCGGCCGGGTCGCGTAGACCCGGTAGGGACCCGGGGAGAGAAGGGGCCGTCGCCATCCGCCAGCCTCCCCGGCCCAGGGCGCGTGTCGTCCCAACCCAGGGTGCCGGGCCCCCGAACGGGAGGGTAACCGGCGACCGGACGGGGTGCTCGCGGCTGTCCACAGCCCACCGCCGGGCGGCAGCGGAAGGGCGCGTCAGCCGCCGCGGGCGATAGCGGGCGGCGCGTCAGCCGCCGCGGGCGGTAGCAGGCGGCGCGTCAGACGGCCAGGACGAGGGCCGGGTTGCGGCCGCCGTTGGTGGAGGGGAGGCCGCTGAGGATGCGGCCGGTGACCTCCTCGACCAGGCCGACGCCGTCGACCATGGTGAGCAGGCGGCGGTGGCGGTAGTAGTCGATCAGGGGCCGGGTCTTGATCGCGAACACCTCCAGGCGGTGCCGGATCGTCTGCTCGGCGTCGTCGGCCCGGTGCTGGGCCGCCGCCCGCCCGGCCAGCCGCCGCAGCAGCTCCTCCTCGGCGGCCTCGAAGCAGAGCACGGCCTGCAGGGGCGTCCCCAGGTCGGCGAGCTGGCGGTCCAGGGCCTCGGCCTGGTTGACGGTGCGGGGGAAGCCGTCCAGCACGAACCCCGAGGCGCAGTCGTCGGAGGCCAGGCGCTCCATGACCATGGCGATGACCACCTCGTCGGGCACCAGGTCGCCCCGGTCCATGAAC
>DASUPQ010000548.1 GCA_036280995.1 Actinomycetota bacterium
CAGCAGCCAGACCGGATTTGGGCGTGGACGATCGGCGGCATGGCTCATGTCCCGATATATCTACAGGAAGCCGAGCAGGGCGGCCAGCCCGGCCAGCAGCATCCAGATGACCAGGGCGATGGCCACGGTCAGCAGGAACCGCCACATGATGCCTCGCTACATGCCGAACAGCTCTTTGATGTTGTCCCACTGGTCGGAGATGGCGATCACCGAGGCGGTCCCGAACAGCAGCACCGACCAGACCATGGTGGCCGTCCGGAAGCCGCCGATCCGCACCGACGGCGGCAGCGACCGCTTGTTGATCAGGATCAGCAGGCCCGAGTAGATGAACATCATGAAGCCGCCGATGGAGGCGGAGATGATCAGCAGGATCAGCGGCTGCGACTGGATGGTCAGCAGGATGATCGCGCTCCAGACGACCAGCACCCAGACGAGCAGGAAGTAGATGCGGCTCTCGGACCAGGTGTCGTTGTCGCGCAGGTAGCTGACCTTGAGGACGTCGGCGACCAGCCGGCAGGTGTAGTCGACGATCCCGAGGGCGGCGGCGAACAGCGAGGTCGCGCCGATGATCCAGAACAGGTAGCCGAACCAGGTGCCGACCGTGTCCATGAGGACGTTGCCCTCGGCCTCCAGGAAGGTGATGTTGTTCTCGGCCTCGGCGCCGAGCACGGTCGAGTAGGCCAGCATCGACATGAGCACGATGGTCACGATGGTGATGGCCACGAAGCTGACCAGCTGCTCCTTGTTGGCAACCTCCCACCAGCCCTTCCAGCGGGCCAGGTTCCCCTCGTCCTCGCGGAAGGTGTAGCCGGTGCCGGGCGCGGCCTCCGGCTCGCCGGTGACCGGCGAGGCCAGGCGGGGGATGTGGACCCCCATGCCGTAGCCCTTGTCGCGCATCCAGTTGCTCTGGACCAGGTTCTGGCCGCCCCCGGCCCCGGCGAAGGCCAGCGCCGGCAGGACCAGGGCCAGCGGCAGGCCCTCGGGCAGGCGGCCGAAGTTGGTGACCGCGTCCGGCAGCGACGACCAGGCGTCGGCGGTGACCGCGGCCACGATGGCCACGGCCATGAAGAGGATGACCAGCCCGACCTTGAAGAACTCGACCCGCTCGACCACCGTGTACACCACCGGGGCCAGGGTCAGGGCGATGGCGATCGAGGCCAGCCCGAGGATGGCCAGCAGCTTCACGTTGCCGCCGCCGAAGATGAAGGTGACCAGCGTGGCCGAGCTGGTGATCCACCCCGGCCAGGCGTTGGCCAGGAAGGTCAGCACGGCGAAGAACAGCCCCCAGTGCTTCCAGTAGCGGCTGAACCCGGTGAGGGCCGTCTCCCCGGTGGCCAGGGTGTAGCGCTCGATCTCCATGTTGATGAAGAACTGGGTCACCACCCCGACGACCGCCGCCCACAGGAAGCCGAGGCCGGCCTGGGAGGTGATGTAGGGCCAGAGGATGAACTCGCCCGAGGCCAGCCCGATCCCGGCCGCGATCACGCCCGGGCCCAGCACCTTGCGCAGGGACAGGGGTTCGGGCATCTGCTTGTAGGTGACCGGCGGGAGGTACTTGGTCGGGAACGTTGTCGCTGTCGCCCCGGTCTCGTGGGCCTCTCCGGGCCCGCCCTGGATGTCTCTGGCCATGTACAGCCCACCACCCGTCGTCCGCAGCCGTTGCGTCCCTGGGTTGGTACCCAGGCAGCGCCGCCCTACTCCCAGACGCCCGCGGTGGCCGCCGTTGCCGCGCGCCGGTCCAGCTCCAGCTGGGCCTCGCTGATCTGCCGGTCCAGCTCCCTGACCATGTGGGCCAGCAGGTCCCAGCCCTCGTGGGCGGCCTTCTCGACCCGGCGCCGCAGCCAGCCCATGGCCGAGGCGTCCAGCTCGGCCAGCTCCTCGTCGATGCGGAGGATGCCGGCCTCGACCTGGGCGATGCGGCGCAGGGTCCGCTCCAGCTCGGCCGCGGCCCCGCTGCCGGTCACGGCCTCGGGGCTCTGGCGCCACTCCTCCAGCAGGCGCTCCAGGGCGGCGGTGTCGCCCTGCTCGTAGGCCTCGTTGGCCGCCACCATCAGGTTGGTGCGGCGCTCCCGCTCCTGCGGGTCGCCGGCCAGGTCGGGGTGGATGAGGCGGGCCAGCTGGCGGAACAGCCGCTTGGCGTCGTCGCTCACCACCACCCGCTCCGGCTCCTTCTCCGGCTCGCGCTCCCCCCAGGCCCAGTTCTGCCCGCCGGGCAGGCCCTGGCCGGGGTAGCGCTCGGCCGGGCTGTCGCCGTCGGGGTCCTCCTCGGGAGGGAGGCCGCCGGCCGGGGTGGTCTCGTCCAGCCGCTCGGCCAGCTCGTCGAGCCGCGCGTAGCGGGCCCCGAGCGCCTTGCGGTAGCTGGTCTCGAAGGCGTGCAGCTCGGCGCGGAAGGCCGCCAGGTCGCGCTCGCGTTGCAGCAGCCGTCCCGACAGGACCAGGAGCTGAGCCTTGCGGCGGACGAGCTCTTCCGCTCCGGGGCCGGGATGCCACTCGATCGCCGACGAGGTGGGGTCCTTCACAAGCGCAGGACGTTACCCGAGCCCCCCCGTCACCCGCCACACGTGCCCCTGGCCGGCCACCGCCCGGACCGGCGCCCCCGGCCGCTAGAAGTCGCCGTCGCGGACGTAGGGGTGGCTCCAGAGGATCACCTGGAGCAGCACCGCCTTGACCCAGGCCTGGTGCATCGCCTCGTCGTCGGCCAGGAACGGCTTGAGGGTGGTGGTGATGGGGACGAGCAGGGCAAGCACGTAGCGCAGCGGGATGTGGTCGGCGGCGTCGGCCCCGTCGGTGCGGTTCTTCTTGGCCCGGGTGTGGCGCAGGCCGATCTCGTGCTGGTAGTCGAGCCAGGCCTGGTCGTATTCGGCCCGGGCGGTGTCCAGGATCCAGCGGCCGAAGCGGCGCCGGACCGCGGCCAGGTAGGCCTGGTCGGGCTGGCCGTCGGGACCGGTGAAGGCGGCCAGCAGGTGGGGGTTGGCGCCGACGAAGCCGTACCAGACGTCGAGGATCTCCTCGACCCTCGGCGCCAGCAGCTCGGCGGAGCGGCGCAGCGCCGCCAGGTCGTCCGGGCCGAGCAGCAGGGTCGTCTTGAGCAGCTCCAGCTCCTCGAGGCTGACCGGGGAACGCGGGACGGTGCCGGTCCCGAAGGTGTAGCCGGGGATGTCGGCCTGGTTCACGGGCTCCTCCTCGGGTCGTCCGTGGGAGGGTTGCGGAACGCCTCCCAGGTGTGGGCGGCCAGGTCGGCGGGGGCGGCGTCGTGGTCGGGGCAGTCGAGGCGCAGCTCGCCGTCGCCGAAGGCGGCGTCGACGAAGGCGCAGTGGTGCGGCAGCCGCCCGTCGGGGTGGCGGAACGGCTGGAAGAAGCGGCACGACACGCACATGCGGGCGACCGGGATCCGGCCCCTGGTCTGCAGGGTCCGGATCATGGTGATCAGCCCGCGCAGGAAGGCCGCCTGCTCGGCCTCTGACAGCTCGTCCACGGCCTCGAGCAGGAAGTCGGGCCAGGCGGCGGCCGCCGCCGCCTCCCGCATCCCCGCCGGGGTGAGCCGGACCAGCACCCCCCGGCCGTCCGAGGCCAGCGGCAGCTTGGTCACCAGGCCCTTGCGCTGGAGGGCGCCGACGCTGTCGGAGGTGGTGGCGGCCGTCACGCCGAGCTGCCCGGCCAGGACGCCCAGGCGCAGGCCGGCCGGGCTGGCCCGGAGCAGCGCCAGCACCTGTCCCTGGGTCGGGGTCAGCCCCCGGCCGCCCGCCTCGGCCCAGGCCTGGTGCTTGAGGGCCAGGCCGACCTTGGCCAGCCCGGTGGTCACCCGCCGGGCCAGCGGCTCGTCAGGGGGCAGAGGGTCGGCGGCCGTCATGGGGGAACTCTATAGGACTCCTAACAACTTGTCGATCGAGTACGCTGCGCCCTTCAGCCGCCAGGCTCGAGAGGGGAAGTGCTGTGGAGTTCCGCCGGATCACCAACCTGCCGCCGTACGTGTTCACCATCATCGACGGGCTCAAGGTGGCGGCCAGGCGGGCCGGCGAGGACGTCATCGACCTCGGCTTCGGCAACCCCGACCTGCCCTCGCCTCCGACGGCCGTGGACAAGCTCTGCGAGGCCGTCCGCAACCCCCGCAACCACCGCTACTCGGCCAGCCGGGGCATCCCCAAGCTGCGCCAGGCCGTGGCCGACCTGTACGCCCGCCGCTTCGGCGTCGAGCTCGACCCCGAGACCGAGGCCATCACCACCATCGGGGCCAAGGAGGGCTTCTCGCACCTGATGTGGGTGCTGCTCCAGCCGGGAGACGCCGCCCTGGTGCCGTCGCCGTCCTACCCGATCCACATCTGGGGGCCGCTGTTCGCCGGGGCCGACGTCCGCGAGATCCCCGTCGGCACCGGCGAGGACTTCTTCGAGAACGTCAAGCAGTCCTACCGCTTCTCCTGGCCCCGGCCCCGGGTGATCGTGCTCGCGTTCCCCCACAACCCGACCACCACCTGCGTCGACCTGGACTTCATGCAGCGGATGGTCGACTTCGCGCTGGAGAACGAGGTCCTGCTGGTCCACGACAACGCCTACGCCGAGCTCGGCTTCGACGGCTTCCGGCCACCCTCGATCCTCCAGGCGGACGGGGCCAAGCAGTGCGCGGTCGAGCTCTACTCGATGACCAAGGCCTTCTCCATGGCCGGCTGGCGCATGGCCTACCTGGTCGGCAACGCCGAGGCCGTGCAGGCCCTGGCCAAGCTCAAGTCCTACCTCGACTACGGCGCCTTCCAGCCGATCCAGATCGCCGCCACCGTGACCCTCAACGAGGACCCCGACCACCCCGAGCGGGCCCGGGCGATCTACCAGTCCCGCCGCGACGCCCTCTGCGACGGCCTGGCCCGGATCGGCTGGGAGGTCGAGCCGCCCCGGGGGACCATGTTCGTGTGGGCGCCCATCCCCGAGCCCTACCGGGAGCTGGGCTCCCTCGAGTTCGCCTCCATGCTGGTCAAGGAGGCCAAGGTGGCCACCTCCCCGGGCATCGGCTTCGGCCCCGGTGGCGACGGCCACGTCCGCTTCGCCCTGATCGAGAACGAGCAGCGCATCGGCCAGGGGATCCGCAACCTGCGCCGCGCCCTGACCAAGCTCGGCTGAGCCGGCTCAGGGGATCTCCCACTCGGCTGGGCCGACCGGGTCAAGTCGCTCGGCAACCGCCTGCCGCTGGCTCGTCGACTCCGGCCAGGCGTCGCTGGGCGCCTTCACCGGCATGGCCAACGACGTCTACGACACCCGCGACGAGCCCTGAGCGCGGTCTAGCGCCCGGGCCCGGCCCGTGGTTACCTCTCGGTAACCACAACGGCTGGGGGTAGGGATGGGCGTGCTAGGGAGCCGGCTCGACCCGTCCTCTGACGCCTACCGGGCCAACCGCGAGGCCAACCAGGAGCTGCTGGCCGAGCTGGACCGGCTGCTGGCCCAGGCCAGGGCGGGCGGCGGGCCCAGCTACGTGGAGCGCCACCGGGCCCGCGGCAAGCTGCTGGCCCGGGAGCGGGTCGAGCTGCTGGTCGACCGGGACGGGCCGTTCCTGGAGCTGTCGCCGCTGGCCGCCTGGGGGACCGACTTCCCGGTGGGGGCCAGCGGCGTCACCGGCGTCGGACCGGTCGCCGGGGCCGAGTGCGTGATCACGGCCAGCGACCCGACCGTGCGCGGCGGCGCCACCAACCCCTTCGGGCTCCGCAAGACCCTGCGGGCCATGGAGATCGCCGAGCGCAACCGGCTGCCCCTGGTCCAGCTGATCGAGTCGAGCGGGGCCGACCTGCCCACCCAGTCGCAGATCTTCATCCCCGGCGGGGCGGTGTTCCGCAACCTGACCCGGCTGTCGCGGGCCGGCATCCCCACCCTGGCCCTGGTCTTCGGGTCGTCCACCGCCGGGGGCGCCTACGTCCCGGGGCTGTCCGACCACACCATCATGGTCCGGGAGCGGGCCAAGGTGTTCCTGGGCGGCCCCCCGCTGGTCCGGATGGCCACCGGCGAGCAGGCCACCGACGAGGAGCTGGGCGGGGCCGAGATGCACGCCCGCACCTCCGGGCTGGCCGACCAGCTGGCCGCCGACGAGCGCGACTGCATCCGCCTCGGCCGCCGGGCGATCGCCGACCTCGGCTGGCGCAAGCTCGGCCCCGGGCCGACCCGGCCGGCCGACGGGCCCGTGCACGACCCGGACGAGCTGCTCGGCCTGGCCCCGGTGGACCTGAAGGTCCCCGCCGACGTGCGCGAGATCCTGGCCAGGGTGGTCGACGGCTCCCGGTTCTCGGAGTGGAAGCCGCTGTACGGGACCAGCCTGGTCTGCGGCTGGGCGTCGGTCCACGGCTACCCGGTCGGGGTGCTGGCCAACGCGGCCGGGGTGCTGTTCTCCGAGGAGTCGAACAAGGCGGCCCACTTCATCCAGCTGGCCAACCAGACCGACACGCCGCTGCTGTTCCTCCAGAACACCACCGGCTACATGGTCGGCAAGGCGTACGAGCAGCGGGGGATCATCAAGGACGGGGCCAAGATGATCAACGCCGTGGCCAACTCGACGGTGCCGCACGTCACCCTGATCCTCGGCGCGTCCTACGGCGCCGGCGGCTACGGCATGGCCGGCCGGGCCTACGACCCCCGGTTCCTGTTCACCTGGCCGGCGTCCAGGTCGGCGGTGATGGGGCCCGAGCAGCTCGCCGGGGTCATGTCGATCCTCAACCGGGCCTCGGCCGAGCGGGCCGGGCGGCCGTTCGACGACGAGGCCGACCGGTCCATGCGCGAGGCCGTCCGCGACCACGTCGAGGCCGAGTCCCGGGCCCTGTTCAACACCGGCCTGCTGTACGACGACGGCATCATCGACCCGCGCGACACCCGCACCGTGCTCGGCATGGCGCTGTCGGCCTGCCACTCGGGGGAGGTGAAGGGCACGGACGGCTTCGGGATGTTCCGGATGTGATCGCCAAGCTGCTGGTCGCCAACCGGGGCGAGATCGCCGCCCGGGTCCTGTGGACCGCCCGGGCCATGGGCATCGCCACCGTGGCCGTGTTCTCCGACCCCGACCGCGACGCCCCCTTCGTGGCCATGGCCGACGAGGCGGTGCCCCTAGGCGGGGCCGCGCCGGCCGACTCCTACCTCCGCGGCGACGTCATCCTGGACGCGGCCGAGGCCACCGGGGCCGACGCCGTCCACCCCGGCTACGGGTTCCTGGCCGAGCGTGCCGACTTCGCCGCCGGCTGCCGCAAGCGGGGCCTCGTGTTCGTCGGGCCGCCCCCGGAGGTGCTGGCCGTCCTCGGCGACAAGCTGGAGGCCAGGCGGGCCGCCGCGGGGGCTGGGGTGCCGGTGCTCCCAGGGGTATCGCTGACCGGGGTCGACGACGGGGAGCTCGCCGCCGCCGCGGCCGACCGGGTCGGGTTCCCGCTGCTGGTCAAGGCGGTCCACGGCGGCGGCGGCATCGGCATGCGGGTGGTCCGCGACCCGGGCGACCTGCCCGCGGCGGTGGCCGCGGCCCGCCGCCAGGCCGACGCCGCCTTCGGCAGCGACGAGGTGTTCCTGGAGCACTGGCTCGAGGCCCCGCGGCACGTCGAGGTCCAGCTCGTGGCCGACACCGCCGGGCGCATGGCCCAGCTGTTCGAGCGGGAGTGCTCGGTCCAGCGCCGCCACCAGAAGCTGGTCGAGGAGGCCCCGTCGCCGGCCGTCGGCCCCGCCCTGCGTGCCCGGCTGGGCGAGGCCGCCCTGGCCGTGGCCCGGGCCGTCGACTACGTCGGCGCCGGCACGGTCGAGTTCCTGGTCGCGGGGGAGGAGCTCTGGTTCCTGGAGGTCAACGCCCGCATCCAGGTCGAGCACCCGGTCACCGAGGCCGTCACCGGCCTCGACCTGGTCCGGCTCCAGCTCCTGATCGCCGCCGGCGAGCCCCTCCCCCCGGAGGTGGCCGGGGCCGAGCCGCACGGCCACGCCATCGAGGTCCGCCTCTACGCCGAGGACCCGGCCGCCGGGTTCCTGCCCCAGGCCGGGGTGCTGCACCGGTTCCGGGTCCCGGCCGCGGGTGCCACCGGGGATGGCCCGGGGGGCTGGGGGGTGCGGGTCGACGCCGGGGTGGCCGACGGGTCGGTGGTCGGGGTGCACTACGACCCGCTGCTGGCCAAGGTGATCGCCCACGCCCCGGCCCGGGCCGAGGCGGCCCGGACGCTGGCCGCGGCCCTGTCCGCCGCCCGGATCCACGGCGTCGTCACCAACCGCGACCTGCTGGTCGGGGTGCTGCGCTCGGAGGCGTTCCTGGCCGGGGAGACCGACACCGCCTTCCTGGAACGCCACCCCCCGGCCGAGCTGACCGAGGCCGGTGGGTCGTCCGGCCCCCTGACCACCCGGCTGCACGCGGCCGCCGCCGCCCTCGCCGCCCAGGCCCGCCGCCGGGCCAGCGCGACCGTCTACCCGGCCGTCCCCTCCGGCTGGCGCAACAACCCCTCCCAGCTCCAGCGGACCGACCTGTCCCCGGGCCCCGGCGCCGCCATCCCCGTCGCCTACCGCTTCGACCGCACCGGCGCCCTCGAGACCCTGGAGGTCGACGGCGCCCCGCTCGCCGGGCCGCGCCTGTGGGGCTGCACCCCCGACCAGGTCGACCTGGAGGTCGAGGGCGTCCGCCGCCGGTTCGAGGTCCACCTGGTCGGCGACACCGCCCACGTCGACAGCCCCCTCGGCCACAGCCAGTTCCGCGAACAGCCGCAGGACCCGGGGGATGTGGTTCCGGCCGGTCTCGCCCCCGCCGGTGCCGCCCCTGCGGGTGCCGCCCCTGCGGGTGTCGCCCCTGCGGGGGCTGCCCCGGCGGGTGCCGCTCCGGCGGGTGCCGCCCCTCCAGGTGCCGCCCCTCCAGGTGCCGCTCCGGCGGGTGCCGCCCCGACGGGGCTGTGGGCAGCCGGACCCCCCGAACCCGGCGATCGGCTACGCTCCCCCACCGGGGGACCCGGCGCGGGACCGGGCCTGTTCGGCGCGGGCGATCCCACGGGCGGCCGCGCAGGCGTCCCCACGGGCGGCCCCACGGGCGGCCCCGCGGGCGGCCCCGCGAGCGGCCCTGCCGGTGATCCCGTGGGCGGCCTCGGAGGCGGCGTGGGCGAACGCGGGGCGACCGGCCTGCCGCACGGGGCCCTGGTGTCGCCGCTGCCAGGGGTTGTGCGGCGGGTGGAGGTGCGGGCCGGGGACCGGGTCGAGGCCGGGGCGGTGCTGGTGGTGGTCGAGGCGATGAAGACCGAGCACCGGATCGCGGCCCCGCGGGCCGGGAGGGTGGGGCGGGTGCTGGTCTCCGAGGGTCAGGAGGTGGCCGCCGGGGCCGCGGTGGCCGAGCTGGAGGAGCCGGGCGATGGCTGAGGCGGTCTCCTACGAGCTCCAGGACGGCGTGGTCTGGCTGGTGATCGAGCGGCCGGAGGCGCGCAACGCCATCAACCGGGCCGTCGCCGACGGCCTCTGGGAGGGGTTCCGGCGGTTCGAGGCCGACCCGGACGCGGCCGTGCTCGTGCTCACCGGCGCCGGGGACGCGTTCTGCGCCGGCGCGGACCTCAAGGAGATGGCCGCCCTCGGCCTGACCGTGCCGCCACGCGACATGACCCCCAACCTGGGCCGGAACATCCAGGTGACCAAGCCGGTGGTGGCCGCCGTCAACGGGCCGGCGTTCGGCGGCGGGTTCCTGCTGGCGCAGATGTGCGACCTCTGCGTGGCCGGGACCGCGGCCCGGTTCGCGGTCACCGAGGCGCGCTGGGGCCGGGGGGCGCCGTGGGCGGCGCCGCTGCCGTGGCTGGTCCCGCCGCGGGTGGCGCTGGAGCTGCTGCTGACCGGCGAGCCGATCGACGCCCGCCGGGCCTACGAGGTCGGGCTGGTCAACCGGGTCGTGCCCGACCCGGAGCTCCGCTCCGAGGCCGGCCGCCTGGCCCGGCGGATCGCCGACAATGCGCCGCTGTCGGTGCGGGCGGCCAAGGCCATGGTCCACGCCACCGCCGGGTTCGCGCTCGACGAGGCGGTGGAGGAGGGCTGGCGGCTGTTCGAGCCGGTGTACCTGAGCGAGGACGCCCAGGAGGGACCGCGGGCGTTCGTGGAGAAGCGCCCGCCGGTCTGGAAGGGCCGCTGAGGCATGGAGCCGCTGCGCATCGCCAACTGCTCCGGCTTCTACGGCGACCGGCGCAGCGCCCCGCGGGAGCTGCTCGAGGGCGGTCCGGTCGACGTGCTCACCGGTGACTACCTGGCCGAGCTGACCATGCTGATCCTGTGGCGCTCGCGCAGCCGCGACCCGGCCAAGGGGTACGCGACCAGCTTCCTCGCCCAGATGGAGGAGTGCCTCGGCCTGGCCGCCGACCAGGGGGTCAAGGTGGTGGCCAACGCCGGCGGCCTCAACCCGGCCGGCCTGGCCGCCGAGCTGCGGGCGCTCGCCGGGCGGCTGGGCCTGGACGTCGTCGTCGCCCACGTCGAGGGCGACGACCTGCTCGGCCGCCTCGATGACCTCCGGGCGGCGGGGGAGCC
>DASUPQ010000549.1 GCA_036280995.1 Actinomycetota bacterium
CATGGCCGTCTGCTGGCGTCCACTCCACGCCCAGTGTCCGGACGAGTTGCCGCTGGTAGGTGGCCCGGTAGATGGCGTCGGCGGCCAGCCGATGCCGATACAGATCCCCGCCGTCCAACGCCGTCCAGCGTCCATCCGGCCCCTGGACCCGGTTGGCGATCACCAGGTGGGTATGCAGGAGCGGGTCGCCCTCTCTGGACGTCCGGTGGTCGAACCCGACCGCCAACAACCCCTGTCCGGACACGTGCTGGACACCGCCGTGGCCGCGGCGGGCCCCAAGGTGCTCGTCCAGGTAGGCGACCGCCTCGGCCAGCCCGGCGTGATGGGCGGCCAGCACCGCCCGGCCGGTGGCCGGGCCACTGAGGCCGTAGAGGATCGACACGCTCTTGGTCGGCCGCAGAACCACATCAAAGCCAGGCACGGCATTGCGGCCGTGGGGCCGACCAAGTAGCTCCCTAGTCGTGGGGTGGCGGCCTTCGAACATGGCCTGGAACCCGGCCGGCGATGCTTCGCCCTGCAGCCCAAGGGTAGCGGCGCCGGCGCCGTACCACCGGCCTGGACTCTCACCGTGGCCGGACAGGTACTGTTCGTGGTCGGTGGCCAGCTCGCGGGTGTAATACTCCTCCCGGCCCACCGAGAGCTTGGCGATGTCGGCCACCACCCCGCCGCTCCCCTCCCGCCTTGGTTAGCGCGAGCGAACGCACCCCTGGTGCATTGCTTTCCTCGGATAGATTCGGGTCGAGAGTAGAACGCTTCGGTGGCCGTCATCCGTTATGGCAAGCGCCTTCGTGGGGCTGATCAAGGGTTGAGCGCAGGGCGTCACAAGTAGGGACGGGTACGGCACAGGCCGGGTTCGATGACAGGCTGCAGCCCGCGAATGACGTAGCTGCTCGCACGGCCTTCCATGCGTGCTGCACAGAGGTCCGTCCGGTCAAGTCGTCCGCTGGGCTCCGTTAGGGAGCGCAAGATGCTCAAAGGCATTAAGGCCCGAGCAGAACGGGCCGGCCACGCCCCGACAGGGCAGCGGGGCGACCCGGTTTGGACCGCATCAGCACGCGTCGGTGTCAGGGTGCGGCGGCGATGGCTGCGGTCGAGAGCGGCCACATGACCCCATCGTCGAGTGTCGTGTCGCCGCCCCTGCCGAACGCGCGCGTGTGACCAGGCTCCCCGGATGTCGGGTAGACCCGTGAGGTGAGGGCGAGCCGCTCGCTCACGAACACCTCGAGGATGGAACCGTCCATGAACGCCCGCAGGCGCCATGGACCACCCGGATCAGGGAGGCGGGCCTCGATCCGACTCGACGGCGTACGCGGATCGCGGCTGGCCTGGGACCGGTCAAGGACCAGCAGTTGGCGGCCAGCGTCGATGAACACCCGCACCACCTCCTCACCGTCGGGTGAGAGGTCGATCTCGAACCCCGCCCGACCGGCGGAGGCCTGGATGGTGGCCTGGACCTCGAAGTGCCGGCTCGGCCGGCCCAGTCGCACGGCCCTATCGCCCGCGGTGACCCTGGCGCGCCTCTGGGGAGCGGCTTGGGTTCGCAGCGCCTCGACCTCCGGCGCCGGAGCAAGTCGCAGCTCGTCTCCGACCAGGTCAGCCACGCGGGGCAGGCTGAGGGCGCCGACCTTGGGCATCGCCGTCTGGATCTCTTCGGACAGGTGCTCCTGGATCCACCCCCACACGAGCTGGCGTCCTGCCTGGTCGACCAGGACCGTCGGGGCGTAGAAGACATCCCCCCAGTCGACCCGGCCCCTGAGGCTCCCCCGGAAGACACCGTCCTCCAGCGCACCGACGAAGTAGACCCCATGCAGCAGTGGTCGGTTCGCGTCCGGGTCCTGGCTGCTGACGATCAGGACCCAGCGGTCGCCGAGCCGGAGCAGCTGGGGGCATTCCCAGTGTTCCCCGAGGTCCAGCCCGTTCAGGTGCCTTGGTGCCTCGAACAGCACGCCCTGATATGCCCAGGTTCGGGCGTCGTCGGAGCGGTACCGGATCACCTGGCCGTGGCGGTCTTGCCCGGTGGTTCCCGAGCCGAGGATGAGCTGCCATCCCTGCTCGTCGCGCCACAGGAAGGGGTCCCGGTGGTAGCCGCTGCCGAGCCCGGGCGGCGGGCCGGCGATTAGCGGGTTGTCGGG
>DASUPQ010000550.1 GCA_036280995.1 Actinomycetota bacterium
CGAACCGCTCATAGGCGTGGTTGTGGCCGCTGACGATCAGGTCGACCTCGCGGAGCTCCATCGTCCACCAGGGAGCCCGCATGGCCTTCTTGCCCCCCCAGGCGGGTGAACCGACCTGGAGGGCGCCCGACGCACCCGGGCTCGTCTGCTTGGCGATTCGCTTCGCCATCCTCGGCGCAGGGCGGCGGGCGTATAGACTTCCGGCAGCATCGGGCCTGCGGACGAGCGCGGGGGCGGTTTGGTCGAGCCTGTCGATGGAGCGAGCGGCGGCGAGCTCGCGGAGGTGGTCCGCGGCTTCAGGAGCCACCCTGGCCTGCTCGGCAAGGCGCGGATCGCCATGGTGACCGACATTCTCGGGCCAACGGACTGGGATCGGGGCCCTGGGGACGACGCGGCGGTGCTCCCGCAGCACGACGGTCGGCAGGCGCTCGTCGCCGGTGAGGCCATGTGGCCGCCGTTCGTGGAGCGCGACCCGTTCGGCGCCGGGATCGCCGCGGTGCTGGCCAACGTCAACGACGTGGCGGCGATGGGCGGACGGCCGGAGGCCTTGGTGGACACCATCGTCGCGGACGAGTCCTCGGCTCGTTCGGCACTGGAGGGGCTGCGGTTCGGTGCCGAGCTCTACCGCGTGCCCGTGGTCGGAGGTCACCTCACGATCCGCTCCGGTCCGCCCGCGCTCTCGGCGTTCGTCTTCGGGACGGCGCGGCGGCCGCTCCGCGCCTTGGATGCGGCGCCCGGCCAGGCCCTGCTCTTCTGCGCCTGCCTGGACGGCCGGTTGCGGGAGGACTTCCCCTTCTTCTCCTCGATCCGCGAGCGCGGCGCGGCGCTCGCCGACGACGTGCGGCTGCTCGCCGACCTGGCGGAGGCAGATCACTGCCGGGCGGCCAAGGACGTCAGTATGGCGGGAGTCCTCGGGTCGCTGGCGATGTTGCTGGAGCCGACCCGATGCGGCGTCCTGGTCGACCTCGACGCCCTGCCACGACCGCCGGGCGTGTCGCTCACCGACTGGGTGGGCGCCTTCCCGTCGTTGGGCTTCCTGCTTTGCGCGCTTCCCTCGGAGGTGTCGACCTGCCGCGCCGCCTTCAGTGCGAGGGGGCTGGCGTGCGAGCAGATCGGGCTGCTCGACGCCTCCGGCGCCCTGCGCGCCAGGCTCGGCGGGCAGGAGGAACTGCTGATCGACCTTCGCCAGGAGCCGGTCACAGGCCTACTCGGACCACGGGGTCAAGCGGCCAGGCGCTAGCCCGGTGCGGTGGTCATCGACCTTCGATCTTGCGACCAATTCTGGAGGTCGATGGCCATCTGCTGGTGCGGCCGCCCCACATAGAGGGCGGGATCCCCGACGCGATACCAGCCCAGGCGCTCGAAGAACGCCACGTTCGCGGGCTGGATCTGCGCCACCATCACGACCCCGCCGAGCCTCGATGCGGTCCCGACCGCGAACCGCACCAGGGGCGCGCCGATGCCGTGGCTTCGGAACGGCGCCAGCACGGCGAGGCGGTCGCCCTTCCACCAGCCCGGCTGGGCCAGCGGGTAGAGACGGACGGCACCGGCCGCCTCTCCGGCCCAGAAGCCCAGGACGTGCAGGGTCGTGGGCTCCCGATCGTGCTCGTCGGCATCCGAGACGCCGAACAGGTGCTGCTCGTCGACGAAGACGGCGCGGCGGATGGCCATGTGGAGCGCCCGCTCCGCCGCATCGGCGACGACCCTGCAGCCCGCCCCGTCGGGCAAGGCCGCCAGCTCAGTGGAGCTGAAGGACCGGTAGGGTGCGGCGGTTCGCTCCATGCGGCCTCCCCTCAAACGCGGACATCGCCGAGCAGGCGTTGCACCGGGCGCAGCCCGCCTTCACCCGCGCCGATTCCAGCCCGCTCAGGAGCACCTGGGGCGCGACCCGGCGGTACACCGACTGGATGTAGCCGGGGTCGGGCGGGAGCGCCGACTCCAGCAGGCTCCCGGCGCTGGGCCGCAGCGGCACCACGAAGGGGTAGACCCCCAGGTCCACAGCCCGCTTGCAGGCCTCCACCGTGACCTCGGGGTCCTCGCCCATGCCGAGGATCACGTAGGTGGTCACCTGTCCGCGACCGAACACCTCGACCGCCCGCTCCCAGGCCCGGAAGTAGCCCTCCACGCCGGTCCTGCCCTTGGCCGGCGCGACCTCGTCGAGGACCCGCTGGTCGAAGGACTCCACGTGCATCCCGACGGTGTCCACCCCCAGGTCGCGGAGGGTCTCGAACACCGAGTAGTCGTCGGGTGGCTCGAACTGCGCCTGGACAGGCAGGCCCGTCGCCTGCTTGACCGCATGCGCGCACCTGCCGACGTACAGCGCCCCCTTGTCCGGCCCGCGGGTGGTCCCGGTGGTGAGGGTGACGTCGACCGCGCCGTCGAGCTCCTTGGCCGCCAGGGCAACCTCGGCGAGCTGCTCGGGCTTCTTCACGGCGATGGTCCGGCCGCCCTCCAGCGACGTCTCGATCGCGCAGAACTGGCACTGGTCGGCGTTCCCCCAGTAGATGCAGGTCTGGATCACGGTGCTGGCCAGTGAGTCCAGATGGAGCAGCGCGATCTTCCAGTACGGGGTGCCGTCGGCGGTCTGGAGGTCGTAGAACCTCGGCCTCGCCGGCAGCGCGGCGCTCGCCAGTCGCCGGCCGTCGCGGTACACGCCCCAGCCGTCGCGCTGGTCGCGCTGCAGCACGTACGGGGAACTGGAAGCGAACCCGCTGACGTGCGGGAACGTCACCGGAGTGCCCTCGATCCAGATCATGCCGGCGTCGGCGGGGCCCGCTCCCCCGCGGCGACCCTCCTCCATCGGCGCCTCGACCCGCAGCCCGAGGCTCTGCACCTCGGCGATCAGCGGCCCAAGCTCCGCACTGGAGCGGGTGCTACCACTTGTGTCCATAGAGCGCCTCGAAGTTCTGGTAGAGGATGCGGTCCTTGAGCTCCTTGCCGACGGGCTGGCCGGCGATCTTGTAGTACTCGCCCCAGAAGTCGCTCCACGGCTCGTCGGAGGCGAACAGCACGCGGTCGTGACCGACACCGCGCCGCTCGATCTCGGTGAGGAGCCAGCGGACCCCGAACCCGACCGCCCAGGTGACATCCGTATAGACCTTGTAGCCCTGCTCGACCCAGTCCAGGAAGCGCGGCACCAGGCGGATGTGGCCGCTGACGCCGCCGCCGAAGTGGACCAGGTAGAGCTTGACCCGTTTGCCGTAGCGCTCCACCAGGGGGATGAAGTTGTTGAGGTCCGAGGCGCCCCCCGGGCTGGTGTGGAAGTGGAACACCAGGTCGTGCTCCTCGGCGGCCCGGAAGCAGGCCTCGGCGATCTCCCTGGTCTCGTCGTCCCAGCTCTCCGGGTTGGGGTTGCCGCCCAGCAGGAACGTGGTCTTGAGGGCCACGATGCCCTGCTCACCGGCGTGCTTGAGGGCCTGGAGGGTCATCTCCTTGTTCTGCGGGAGGAACGACACCCATAGCCCCCCACGGAGACGGTCGGAGGACGTGACGGAGTCCAGCACAAGGTCGTTCAGGGAGAACGGCTGCTCCTGCACAGGGATGCCGTAGTTGGAAAGCACCAGCGCGCGCTCGACGCCGAGCTCGTCCATGTGCTGGAGGTAGCTCTGGGTGGTCGGGAACTCGTAGACGGTCGGTTTCACCGGCTCGGCGAGGTCGTAGAACTTCCAGGCGGCCATCTCGCCGATGTGGCTGTGGCCGTCGATGGTCCGGCTGGACACGCGCTCCTGGTTCATCTGTCGCCCTCCACAGCTCGATCCGGATGCCCGTGCGACGTCGGCCCGGTCTCACATGCCCGGCGCAGGGCCGCGATGGCCCGCTCCCAGGCCGCCGGGTCGTCGAAGGTTCGCGGCGTGGCGACCGGCTCCTCGTCCCTGGCCAGCTCGCCGCTGACCGGGTCCAGCCGGGCGGCTTCGACCCCGTACCGAGACTGGTAGGTATCAGGATCGAGCTCGACGAAGGAGTGGATCGCCACGCCGGTGGGGACGTGCAGCTCGACCCGGGAGGACACGGCACCGGCGAAGGGATCCGGCACCTGCCCGCCGGGCGGCTCCTGCAGCACGACCCACCGCTCCCCCTTCGCCGTCGCCTCCTGGACCCGCGCGGCGACGGCGCCGCGGGCGGCGGCGGCCTTGACCTCCCGGTACCGGAGTGCGAAAGCCGCCCCTGCCGCCACCTCCAGGTCGAGTCCCCCGGTGGGGATCCCGCAGCGGGCGGCGGTTCGGGCCGCCCGGGGCACGGCCTCGCCGAACGCGGCGGCCAGCACCTCAGGGGTCGACAGGTCCCCGAGGTCGTCCGTCATCGCCCGGACAAGCGCCAGGTATCGCTCGTACAGGTCCGGCCGCGCCATCACGACCGGATACAGGTGACGCTCGGCGAGGTTCCAGCGCTCGACCAGCTCGACAGGCGCTTGGCTCATGGTGGGCACGCGGCGCCGGCTAGATGTTCCAGGTGTTGAGGACGAACGCCCCTTCCTTCCAGGCGGTCAGCGCGGCGTCCAGGACGTCGCGCGGGTGAATGGGCTTGACGCCCTTCAGCATGTCGGACTCGCGCATGCCGTACAGGGCCGCGGCCGAGAAGCGGCAGGCGTAGACCTTGCCCCCCTCGTCCATGAACGTCTGGAGCTGCCGGTTGTAGTTCATGTTTCCGGGGAAGGCCTCGTCGCCGACCTTCGGGAACCCGCGAGTCGCGGATGCGATCAGCGAGCCGGGACCGAACAGGACGATGTTGGTATCGAAGCCCTTGCGGCGGATCCGCGTGGCGGTCAGGAGGTTGACCACCGACACGGAGCTCTCGAACGGGATGCTGTGGATGAAGATCCACGCCCTCTGGCCGGGCTCCGCCTGGTGGTCCTCGAAGACCTTGTCCTCGTAGTCCACGATTGCCTGACCCGCGTCGACGCGCTCGTCCACGAACTGTGCCATGACCGAATCCTCTCTAACTGTGGCCCACACACTCGTGCGGGCTCCCTCCTGAGGCCTCGCCGACAGATCCTGGTCCTCACCTCGCAGCGGCCGGGGGCGGTCCTCGGCGTTGCCAGGACCGTCGATGGCTCCCCGGCATGCCGATGATGACGGCGTGACGCAGCCGCCATGGAAGTCTCCGGTAGACAGGCACGAACAGGCGCTTCCAGAGCAGCGGCTGGAGACCTCGCCGGCCCACCGGACCTGGCCGGCCCAGGTAGCGCCGTGCCAGGTCGGCCTGTGCGGCCTCGAGCAGGTACATCTCGGAGTTGCGCCGAACCCATTCGAAGAATCGCACGGTCAGCTCCTCGCGTCGCCGAGACCATTCTGCGCCGCCAGCGCGATCGGTTCGTTCAGCGCCCCGATGGCGGGCGAGTACACATTCTCCATCCAGGCGAGCTCTTCGAGTGTCACGCCCTTTCTGGCCGCCATGGCGAGGAAGTCGCACCGCTCCTTGATGCCCTCGCCGCCGACGAGCTGGGCGCCGATCAGGCGCAGCGTGCGCGGCTCCGCCAGCAGCTTCACGCGGATCTTCCTGAAGTCGGGGTAGTAGCGGGCGCGGGAGATGCCCTCGGCCACCCCTGTGACGAAGGGGACCCCGAGCGCGCTGGCGATGGTCTCCCCGAACGACACGCCGCCGATCATCCACTTGCCGCCCACCATGCCCCAGGGCACGTAGACCGGCTGGTAGCTGCGCGACCTGCCGGCGGCGCCGGCGCCGGCGACCTTGCCCTGGGCGTAGGCGTGGCTGCCGGACAGGCCCTGGACAGGGATGTTCGTACCCCCCTGGGGGACCTCGACGCAGTCGCCCGCGGCGAACACCCCGGACGCCGAGGTGGCCATGTGCTGGTCGACGATGATGCCGCCGGTGGAGCCGATCTTGATGCCCGCCTGGCGGGCCAGCCGGTTGTTGGGAAGCTTCCTGGTTCCCATCACCACCATGTCGACCGGAACGTCGCCGGCGGAGGTCTTGACCGCTCGTACGCTTCCCGTGCCCAGGAGCGCCTCGACGCGCGTGTTGAAGTGGAGCTTGACGCCCATCTCGCGCCAGGAGTCCTCCACCGGCTGCATGATGTCCGGGTCGGCGATGTCGGCCATGGCCCACGGGCGCGGGTCGACGAGGTGCGTCTCGATGCCCCGGTGGGCCAGGGCCGTGGCCATCTCCACGCCGATCGGCTGCGCCTCCACCACCGCGGCGACCTTGGTTCGCTCGAGGATCTCGTCCCAGCGCATCGCCTCGCGGATGTCACGGACGTAGTAGATGCCCTCCAGGTCGATGCCAGGGATGGCGGGCCGCTCGTACTCGAAGCCGGTGGCGATCACCAGGCTGTCGAACGGCTCGTCGTCCCCGCCCTCCACACTGAGCCTACGCGCTTCGAGGTCGATGGACCCTACCCGCGTCCCGTAGCGGATGTCGTAGCCGAGCTGCTGGTAGTACTCCCGGCCCTGAAGGATGAGGCGGTCGAAGGTGTCGATCTCCCGCCCGTGGACGTAGGGGATGCCGCACGGGCTGTAGGCCACGTCCTGCTGGTCCGTGAAGACGATCACGTGCGCGTCGGCGTCCACCTGCTTGGCGGCGCCCGCCGCGCCCATCCCGGCGGCGCTCCCGCCGATGACCGCGATTCGCCTGACCATGAGACCTCCCCGGCGTCGAGGATTCATCATCGTACAGCTTCATCCTCTATAATGCAGGTCGGGAATCGTAGCATTTGGGGGACTCAAGCTCGCCAAGGGCGCACCAGGAGTACGTGGATGACCGTGCAGTTGGACGAGGCGCTCGCCGCCATCGGGGCCAAGGTCCGGCAGCTCCGCAAGCAGGAGAACCTCTCGCTGGAGGAGCTGTCGCAGCGGGCTGGTGTCTCGGCCACCGCGATTCACAAGCTCGAGCGCAACGGCATGGTGCCGACCATCGCAACGCTGATGAAGCTTGCCATGGCGTTCGACCGTCCGGTGAGCTACTTCGTTGACGAGGACGGTGTACCACCCTCGGTCTCGCTCGTGAAGGCGGGCGAGGGCAGGCCGGTGCTGACGTCCAAACGGGGCCTGCGGCTCCGGGGGGTCAGCGGCCCCTACGGCTCGTTCCATCTGGCCGGGGCGCTGGCAGAGGTGGAGCCGGGGGCCGACAGCGGCCCCAAGGAGATGGAGCACCCGGGCGAGGAGCTCGTCTACCTGCTGGAGGGCACCCTCGTCTTCCGGGTCGGCGGCGAGGAGCTCACCCTCCGGCCCGGCGACGCCCTGCAGTTCCGGACCGACCGTCCCCACCGGTGGCGCAACCCGGGTGACCAGCCCGCCCGCGCGTTGTGGATGACAACGCGCCCAACGTGAGGCGGGTGCCCGGCGAAGGTCGAGGAGCCACGTCGAGCAGATGAGCACCGTAGTGATCGCCGTCGGGGGCAACGCCGTCCTCACCGAAGGCGAGCGAGGGACCTATCAGCAGCAGCTCGCCAACATGGCGGCCCTGGCGCCGCTGGTGTCGGACCTGGCCCGGGACGGCCATCGGGTGGTCCTCACCCACGGCAACGGTCCCCAGGTCGGCAACCTCGCCATCCAGCAGGAGGAGGGCGCGGGCCTGGTGCCGCCGCAGCCGCTGTTCGTCCTGGGGGCGATGACCCAGGGGCAGGTTGGCCATCTGATCACGGCGGCGCTCTGCGGCGGCCGGGTCCCAGGTCAGCGGCCCGTGGCCACGATCGTCACCCACGCACTGGTCGATCGCTCCGATCCGGCGTTCCAGCGGCCGACAAAGCCCATCGGCCCGTTCTACCTCCGGCAGGAGGCGGAGCGACTCACACGGGAGCGGCACTGGCACATGATCGAGGATGCCGGCCGTGGCTGGCGTCGAGTGGTGCCGTCCCCCGAGCCACAGGGCCTTCTCGAGGCCGACGCCATCCGGGCACTGCTCGAGGCCGGGTTCGTGGTCGTGGCGGCGGGCGGGGGCGGGATCCCGGTGGCCCGGGAGGGGGCTGGGATCCGCGGCGTGGACGCGGTGATCGACAAGGATCTCTCGGCCCAGCGGCTGGCATCGGCGCTGGGCGCGGACATCCTGGTGCTGCTCACCGGCGTCGACCAGGTGTGGCTCGGCTGGGGCACGGCGCGCCAGCGGGCAATCGCCACCATGACCGTCTACGAGGCCGAGAAGCATCTTGCCGACGGGGAGTTCCCGCGCGGCAGCATGGGCCCGAAGGTCACGGCCGCCATCCGCTTCGTCCGGTCCGGAGGTCAGCGGGTGGTCATCACCTCCCCCACCCGTGTCCTGGACGGGCTGGCGGGGAGGGCTGGGACCAGCGTCGTCCCCGGGCGGGTCCCGGCGGGTGCGGAGCGACCAAGGTGACCGCGCTGCGTATCCGGACGCGTGGTGACACCTACGTGGACTCGGTGCAGCTCATGGCGGCCACCCGGACCATGCTCGAGCGGCCGGGCGTGGGCTGGGCGGCGGCGGTGATGGGGACGCCGGCGAACCTCGCCGAGCTCGCCGACCAGGGCTTCGGGACCGACCAGCTGCGAGGCGTCGGCGCGAACGACCTGGCCCTCGCGGTCCGGGCGGGGAACGAGCGGGAGGCCGGGGCAGCACTGGAGGCCGGGATGAGCGCGCTGGTCCCGGCGGCGCCCGCGCCGGCCGGGCGTGTGGAGCGGGCGCCGCGGACGCTGGAGGAGGCGGTCGCCGCCATGGGCGGCGCGAACGTCGCGCTGGTCTCCGTCCCGGGCCCGTTCGCCGCCCTGGAGGCGCACAAGGCCCTGTCCGCCGGCCTGCATGTCCTGGTGTTCAGCGACAACGTGCCGCTGGCCGACGAGGTGGAGCTCAAGGCCAGGGCGGAGCGGCTCGGCCTGCTGGTGATGGGGCCCGGCGCCGGCACCGGGGTGCTCGGTGGCGTCGGCCTGGGATTCGCGAACGTGCTGCGACGGGGACCGGTCGGCGTGGTCGCCGCCGCCGGAACCGGGGCGCAGGAGGTCATGACGCTGTTGGACCGCTGGGGCCCCGGCGTGTCCTCGGTCGTCGGGGTGGGCGGCCGCGACCTCCATGGGGAGGTCGGCGCGCGCATGACGCGCCTGGCGGTGCGGGCGCTGGAGGCGGACCCGGCGACCGAGGTGCTGGTGCTGGTGTCCAAGCCGCCGGCTCGGGCGGTCGCGCAGTCCCTCCTGGCCGACCTCGGGGGCAAGCCGACGGTCGCCGCGCTGGTCGGGCTGCGGGAGCCGCTGCCCGCTCCGCGGCAGGTTCGGCTGGTGGGGACCCTGGAGGAGGCTGCCGCGGCGGCGGTGGGGCTGCTCGGCGCGCCCGCGCCTCGACCCGGTGAGGGGTTGGCCGAGCCGGTGCGGCGGGCCGCTGCCGGGCTCGATCCACAGCGGCTGGCGGTCCGGGGCCTGTTCTCCGGAGGCACCCTGTGCTACGAGGCCATGGTCCTGCTCAGCCGGCAGCTCGGCCCCGTGTACTCGAACGTCCCGCTGCGGCCAGAGTGGGCCACGCCGGCCCCGGGCGGTGCGCACGTCTGCCTCGACCTCGGCGAGGAGGAGTTCACCCGGGGCCGGCCCCACCCGATGCTCGACCCGGCGGCGCGAGTCGAGCACATCCGGCGGGAGGCGGACGATCCCTCGACCGCCGTGGTCCTCCTCGACGTCGTGCTCGGCCACGGCTCGCACCCGGACCCGGCGGCGGTCCTGGCGCCCGCCTGTGCCGACGCCACGGGCCGACCCGGCGGGCCGGTGGTGGTGGCCTACGTTCTCGGTACCGACGCCGACCCGCAGGGGCTCGCCGACCAGCGCGGCCGGCTCGCGGAGGCCGGCTGCCTGCTCGCCCCGACGGGGGCCCGGGCCGCCCTGATGTCCGCCGCACTCAGTCGCCGGCAGCCCACCGTCGCCGAGGCGCGCCGCCAATGACGGGGCTCGGGCCCACCCGCCCCCGGGTCGCGATGCTGACCTACTCCACCAAGCCGAGGGGCGGGGTGGTGCACACCCTCCACCTGGCGGAGAGCCTGCACGACCTCGGCCACCAGGTGCACGTGTTCGCGCTCGGCGACCCCGAGGCCGGCTTCTTCCGGCCCCTGCGGGCGCCACACACGATCCTGCCCGGCCCCGGCCGGGACGGCAGCCTGGAGGAGCGGGTGGCGGCCTCGATGGAGATGCTCGTCGCCGGCCTGTCAGCGCGGTTGCGTGGCCGGTTCGACCTGGTCCACGCCCAGGACTGCATCGCCGCGCGGGCCGGGGTGGCGGTTGCGGGACCGGACGGCCTCCCGGTCATCCGCACCGTCCACCACGTCGACGACTTCGTCACCCAGGCCCTGGTGGAATGCCAGCGCCACTCGATCCTCGACCCGGACCACGTCCTGGTAGTGAGCCGGGACTGGCAGCGACGCCTGCGTGAGGAGTTCGGCGTGGACGCCCAGGTGGTCACCAACGGCGTGGACGGCCCGCGGTTCGCGCGGCCCTCGTCGGCCGACGGCTCCGACCTCAGAGCGCGGATCGGCGCCAGGGGCCGTTTCCTGTTCCTGACGGTGGGCGGCATCGAGCCCCGCAAGGGCAGCATGGAGCTGGTGGAGGCGCTCGCCAAGGTCAGGACCGTGGTCAGCCCGCCGCCCGTGCTCGCGGTGGTTGGTGGCCACTCCTTCCAGGACCACGAGGCCTACCGGCAGCGGGTGCGGGACCGGGCGGCCGAGCTCGGCGTCCCCGTCGGCGAGGCGGTCGTGGTGCTCGGGACCGTTCCCGATGAGGAGCTGCCCCGCTGGTATCACACGGCCGACGCGTTCGTGTTCCCCTCCCACAAGGAAGGCTGGGGCCTGGCCCTGCTCGAGGCGCTCGCGGCCGGCCTGGCGACCGTCACCACCGACATCCCCGTGTTCCGGGAGTTCCTCGGCGAGCAGGACGCGCTGCTGGCGCCGGTCGGAGACGCCGGCGCGCTTGGCGACGTCATGGTCCGCGTGGCGTCAGATCCCGAGCTGCGGAACCGGCTCGGGCGCCGCGGCCCGAGGGTGGCCGGACGGTTCACCTGGCGGCGCTGCGCCCAGCAGCACGCCGCGATCTACCGCCGGCTCGCCTCCTGACCGAGGCGTTCGTCCAGCGCGAGCAGGGCCTGCTCGAAGCAGGCGAGCGGGGCGCTGGCCACGCCGGCGCCCACCTGGCCGCTGCCGGCGGACCGATGCAGGATCCCGGTGTTGATCGACGGGGTGATCCCGGTCTCGACGACCTTGCGGAGGTCCACGGCCACGGGCGACCCGAGCTGGTCGAGGAAGGGCAGCTTGAACCGCGCGCTGCGGGCGAGGCAGATGCGTCCCATCGTCTCGGTCGCGGCAACCGCCTTGGCCATGCCGCCGCCCAGGAACGCCGCGACCGCCGGAGAGGCCGCCGCCGCCGCCCCACCCAGGCCCACCAGCTCCAGCACCGCACTGTCGCCGATGTCGGGTGCGCCGTCCGCCGGTCCGTAGCCGGCGTGGAACAGGGCCTGCTCCACCGCCGGGGCGGGCGCCACAAACCAGCGTCGCCCCGTCGCGGCCAGGCGCACACCGAAGGTCGTGCCGTTACGGGCCATCCCGGTCACCACGCTGGCGCCGGCGACCTCGCTGGCCCAGTCGGTCAGGGTCTTGGCGGCCGCCATCACCAGGTTGAGGAAGAACAGGTGGTTCTCGGAGAGGAAGCGGGCCACCGGCACCAGGGCCGGCCCGCCGACCTCGGCCAGGTGCGGGAGCAGATGGCGGATGAGCAGGTTCGTGGAGGCCTGGGTGCGCATATGGCCGTCGTCGCCCATCTGCAGACCCTGGCCGGCCAGCGACAGCACATCGACCGGCCCGCATCGGCGCACCGTGGCGGCGAGCATCGGGCCGGCGACGTCGCGGAGGAAGCGGAGCCGGTCGACCGCCTCCGGTGCGTCCACTCCATACCACGGTGTCCTGCCGGGACCCTGGTTGAGGCCGGAGAAGGCGCGGTTGGAGCCCGAGCGGTTCTCCACGACGAAGACGGGTGCGGAGGGGCCGACGGCGCTGGCCATCGGGACCACTGCATGGTGGTCGTTGGCCGGTTCGAGCTCCACCCCTTCCGCGGCGACCAGGGCCTCGGCGTCCTGGAGGCTCGCCGCCCAGCCCTCGGCCATGACGGCTGCCAGGACGGAGCGTCGAAGCGGATCGCAGAACTGCTCCCACGAAAGCGGCGGACCGGGGTGCAGGATCGTCCGCTGGCCCATCGCAGGCACGAAATCGGTGGCCGGCCCGACCTCCACCAGTACCGGGACCCCCTCGTCCAGGCGGCGTACCGCCTCGCGGTTTGCCTGGTCGACCCGCTCGGCGTGGCGTCCGCAGAGTCGGGTCAGCGCCACGACGAGGCGGTCCTGCCCTCCCGCCGGGATGCGCCAGTCGACGTCCACCGCCTCCGCCCCCTGGGCCCGGATCGCCTCACCGAACAGCGGGAGGCCGACGTTCACCGCCCGCACGTGCTCGGGCAGGGGAGCCGACAACGGCCCCGGAGGAGCTGGGGAGCTAGACTCAAGTGCCATGCTGGAGATCACTGCCTCCTGGGAGGGCGGATACCGGTGCAGAGTCCCGATCCGGGGCTTCGACGTGCTGGTGGACGAGCCGACCACGGTCGGCGGCACCGACACCGGTCCCACGCCGACAGAGCTGCTGCTGGCCTCGCTCGGCGCATGCTTCACGCTGGCCGTGGCGCACGTGGCGCGCAAGCGCGGGCGGGAGCTGCCCGACCTGCGCCTGCGCGTCCGGGGCGAGTACCGGGGCGCCGGCTTCGACCGCATCATCGTGGAGGCGACGTCCAGCGAGCCCGAACTGGTGCGGTCCGTGCTCGACCAGGCGATCCGAACCAGCTACGTCTCCAACACGATCCGGGGGCGGCCCGAGATCGAGTACCGGGTGGAGCCCGCGGTGGCTAGCCACGGCGAGGGGCCACCTCCTCCGCGGCGCTGACCAGCGCCGCCTCGGCGTCGTGGAGGGCGCCGAGCGCCTTGGCGCCCCGGTCGCGGATCGCCGCGGCCGCCGCGGCCTGGTCGGCGGCCATGCGCCGCACGACCTCCGGGGCGGCTCCGCCCAGGGAGGTCCTGGTGAGAACGATCGCCCTCGGGTCCAGCACCTCAGACAGGTCCCGGCCGGCGAGGCCCAGGCCGCGGCCGATCGTCCCGGTGGCCGCCTCGTCGAGCATCGCACCGGTGAGATCGACACCACGTAGGCCCTGGCGGCTCGCCTGGCGGACGGCCGCGCCGACCAGCACGTACGCGCTGCGGTAGTCGATCCCGCAAGACTGCATGACGTACTCCGCCAGGTCGGTGGCCTGGGAGAAGCCCGCGCACAGCGTCTCCCACATCCGCTCCGGGTGCACCCGGAGGGTGGAGACCACGCCGGTCATGAGCCGGGTCACCTTGCCGGCCAGCTCCAGGGACCGAGGCACCTCGCCGTAGGCGAAGATCAGGTTGTCGCTGCGGGCCGATGGGGTCTTCACCACCCCGAGGAACCCGGAGAGTCGCCCCAGGAGGACGCCGGCCGCGCCCCGCACGATGGACAGCGCGTAGGGGTTGCGCTTCTGTGGCATGAGCACGCTCGCGCGCGTGTAGGGGCCGGCCAGCGAGACGAAGTCGAACTCCCGGCTGTCCCAGATCTCCAGGTCCTCGGCCAGCTTGCTGAGCGTCGAGGCCAGGCTGGCGCCGGTCGCGAGCAGGTCGACGAACCCGTCGGTCTGCCACATCGCGTCGCGGGTGTGGTCGATGACTCCCTCGAAGCCCAGCAGCCTCGCCGTCCGCTCTCGCGACAGTGCCAGGCGGCTGCCGTTGACGCAGCCCGCCCCGGCCGGGCTCCGGTTGACCCAGTCGAAGCCGTCGCGCAGGCGCTCGGCGTCGCGCAGCGCGGGATAGGCGAAGGCGAGCACGTAGTGCCCGAACGTCGACGGCTGCGCCTGCTGCAGGTAGGTCTGGTCGGGCATGAACGTCTCGGCGGTGGCCTCCGCCAGGGTCGCCACCGCAGCCGCGAACCCCGCGGCGTCGCGCATCAGCTCGAGGGCCATGCGCCGCAGGCAGATGCGCAATGCGATCCGCCCGGCCTCGCGCCGCGGTCGGCCGGCGTGCAGCCAGCCGGCGTCCGGCCCGAGGCGCTCCACGAAGAACCGCTCCCGCGAGTTGTAGGCGTCGCCGTAGCGGGGGTCGTAGGGAAAGCGCTCGGCCGGCCACCCGGACACCTCCAGGAGCAGGCCGAGGAGCCGCCCGGCGGCGTCGGCCGGGATCACCCGCTGGTCCCGCAGCGCCAGCACGTGCGCCAGGTCCGCCAGGTTGAGGCCGGCATGGAGCATCGGGGCGTCCGCGACCTCCAGGGCGAAGCCGGCCTCGATCAGCTCCGGCGCCGGGGCCGACTCGGAGAACCCCTCTTCAACGTTGCCGGTCACCGCACCTCCTCACGATCGACTGCAGGGCCACCGGCATCCCGCCCGTGTGGACGAACACCGCGGGGCCCGACCGTCCGGTCCCGACGGTGTCGGCCAGCACGGCCATCGCCTTGGCGGTGAACACCGGGTCGAGCAGCAGCCCCTCGGTCGCGGCGGCCAGGCCGGCGGCCGCGTCGCCGTCCGCCGATGGCAGGCCGTACCCCGGCCCGCGGGCGTCCACCAGCTCCACGTCCTGCTCCTCTGGCGCGGGGAACCCGAGCAGGGCGGCACATCCGCAGGCAAGCCGGAGCACCCGGTCACGGCACTCGGCCGGGGGCCGGCTCACGGTGGCGCCGACCACCCGCCAGCGGCGGCCGGCGGCCACGGTCCCGGCCACGAGACCGGCCTGGGTCCCGCACGAGCCGGTCGCCACCAGCACCACCTCGGGGTCGGTGCCCAGCTCCGCGAGCTGCCCGACCAGCTCGTCGACGGCCAACGCGTAGCCGACCGCGCCGAGCGGGGTCGCGCCGCCGCGCGGGATGACGTATGGCCGGCGGCCGGCGGCCCGCAGCCGCTCGGCGCGGTCGGCGAGCGCGTCGTCCACCGAGGATCGGTCGGGGTCGCCGGTGAACGCCACGCTCGCGCCGGAACGCCTGGCCAGCTCTAGGTTCAGGCGGGGCTGCCGTGGCTCGTCCCCGTAGAGCACCAGCTCGCAGGCGAGCCCGGCGACCCGGGCGGCCGCCGCGGCCGCCTGGCAGTGGTTGGAGTCCGGGCCACCCCCGGTGAGCAGCACGTCGCATCTTGTGGCCAGGGCGTCCCCGAGCAGGTACTCGAGCTTCCTGGCCTTGTTGCCGCCCAGCGCGAACCCGGTGAGGTCGTCCCGCTTGACCAGGATCGGAGGACCTGCCAGGGCGGCGGACAGGCGCACGGCCGGCTGCAGGGGCGTGGGCAGCACCGCCAGCGGGTACCGCGCGGGTCCGCTCACGGCCATGACTCGGGTTCGGTGGCGCGCCGCTCCCGTGCCCGCCGGACCACCTCGTCGACCATGGCACCCGCCGCCCCGGTCCGCGGCCGCTCCAGGAGCGAGCGGAGCTCGCCGGGCGTGATCTCGCGGGCGATCTCTGATCCGGCGGCCGCCGCTTCGAGGGAGCGGCCCTGCCGGCGGGCCTCGTCGAGCACCCGCTGGAGCAGGTCCTGCGCCCGGTGCTTGCCCACCCGAGGGGCCAGCGCCGCCAGCAGCGCCTCCGACGCGGCGAAGCCCCCGTGGGCCGAGAGATTGCCCGCCATCCGCCGCTCGTCGACCTCCAGCCCCTCGAGCAGCCGCTTGGCCAGGTCGAGCGCGGTCACGGTGAACTGGCAGGCTTCGGGGAAGGCCACCCATTCGGCCTTCCATCCGCGGCCGTCGCGCTCGTGCTCCTGCACCATGCCCTCCAGCGTCGTCCCGGCCGCGGCACGGACCAGGCGCCACAGGGTGACGAGATGCTCGGCGGTCTCGGGGTTGCGCTTGTGCGGCATGGTGATGCTGCCGACGGCGCCCGGCCTGGAGGCCTCGCGCAGCTCGCCGATCTCGGATCGCTGGAGCTGGTACACCTCGTTGCCGATCCGCGCGAGCGTCCCGCTGACAAGAGCGAGGAGGGTGGTGAACTCGGCGAGCCGGTCGCGGGAGGTGGTCCAGCTCATCCCAGGGTCGACCAGGCCGAGCCGCTCGCAGAACCGGCGGCGGAGCTGCGGTCCGGCCTCGCCGAAGAAGGCCAGTGTCCCGACGCCGCCGGCGAGCTGCCCGACCAGCCACCGGGAGGCGCCCTGGCCCAGCCGCTCGAGGTGACGGCCGATCTCGTCCGCCCACGACGCGGCCTTGAGCCCAGAGGTGATCGGCGAGCCCCCTTGGCCGTGGGTGCGGCCGGCCATCGGGGTGTGCCGGTGGCGCTCGGCCAGCCCGAGCAGCAGCCCCTCGACGGTGCGGAGGTCACGCCAGAGGATCGACCCCACGGACCGCATCGCCAGCGCCGTCCAGGTATCGGTCAGGTCCTGCACCGTGGCGCCGTAGTAGACCCACTCCGCCGCCGACGCCGGCAGGATCCGCTGCAGCCCGCGGATCAGCCCGAGCGTCGAATGGCCGGTGCGGCGCGTCTCGGAGGCCACGAAGGACAGGTCGAGCCGATCTGCCACGGCCCCGGTCCGGATCGCCTGGGCGGCTTCGGCTGGCACGATGCCCAGCTCGGCCTGCGCATCGGCCAGGGCCACCAGGATGGCCAGCCAGGAACGCAGCCGGGCAGACTCATCGAGGATCGCCCTGGCCTCCTCGGTGCCCCACAGGTGCCGGTACAGGGTGGAGTCGATCACGACGGCGCCCAGGTCGGCTCGACCGCGGCGACCATGGTCTCGATGCCGGCTCGCACCTCAGCCAGGGTCGCGCCCCAGGGCACCCGCACCACCAGGCCGTCCCGCTCGATCCTGTCCTCGAGCTGGCAGCACTTGGTCAGCACGGGACCGCCGCCGGGGATGACCAGTTCGTGTGGGCACATCTCCAGGTACGGCGGGTCGTCCCCGTAGAAGTGGCGGTGGATCTCCCGGGAGCGCTCGCAGCCGACCAGCACCCAGTCCCGCCGTGGCGGCCGCTCGTCGAGGTAGAAGACCTCACTGCCCTCGGGCGCGGCGCCCGAGCCGCGGCACGGGTAGAGATACCGGCGGGAGGGGCGCTGCCGGGCCAACGCCACGATGTCGACGACCTCCGGCACGAGCTGGACCGGCGGCAGATCCTCGGCCACCTCCAGCACGCGCCGCGCCTGGTCGAGCAGCTTGGGGGGATGCGGCGGCGCAACCTCAACGACCCGCAGTCGGATCGGCTCGGCATCGAGGATGAAGCTCACGTGCTCGTACCGGCCCTGGACGATGACGCAGCGCGCGTCCGGGGCGGCCGCGAGGGCTTCCCGGCAGATCTGCGTGGGCACGCCGGCATCCACCTCCGGGCTGGTGAGCCAGGCGGACTCGTCGGGGCCGGCCAGCACCTCGACGTCCGTGATCGGTGAGAACAGCGGCTCCTCCGAAGCCTTCGCGACCTTGAGCAGCGCGACGCCATCCCGGCCGCGGACGACGATGTAACGCGTCCGCCGGTACGCCTCGCGGCCAAGAAAGCGCTCCCTCAGCCGCTCCGCGACCAGCGGCAGGTCCACGCTGGTGACAGCCACCTCGCGGTACCTCGACGGCATCAGGTTGGCCACCCGGCTCACCACCCCACCCCCATGACCCCCCTGTCTCCCGGCTCACGCGTCGGCCGTGGCATCCTTCACGCTCCCCGGGGCGGCCATGGCGATGGTGTCGGCTCGAAGGCCGAGGCGAAGGGCCTCCACGGCGAACACCTCGTTGTGGGTGACGTTGCCGAGGTTGACGTTGGCGCCGAAGCGCCGGATCAGCCAGGCCTGCTGCTCCTTCCGCGGGGCCTCGAAGACGACCCGCGAGAGCCCCACGGCCTCCGCCACGAACTCGACCACCTCGGTGCGGATCCGGCCATCGTCCTCGTACAGACCCACGGTCCCCGATTCACGACCCTCGGCCAGCGCCCAGGTGGCGCCCGCGTCGAGGTCGCCGCACATCTCCTCGGCCCACGCCTTCCCGGACACCTCGGCCGTCGGTGATTTGGACCCGACCTCGGCGATCACGAGAAACCTGCGGGCCGCTACGGAGACGAGCCGCCGTTTCTCCGACAGCGGCATCGCGACCGCCCCGTTCGACACCTCGACGCAGGGGAACCCCATCTCCACCGCCCACGCGAGACACTGCTCGGCAACGCCAGCGGCCCAGGCGGCCTCGAGCAAGGTTCCTCCGACGCAGGCCCGAACACCCGCGCTCTGCAGAATCGCGACCTTCTCGCCGACGTCTGGCTCAAGGTAGGCGGTCCCCCAGCCCAACTTCCAGATGTCGATCAGGGGCCCCGCCCGGTCGACCAGCACGCGCACGTCCGGAGGGGCCATCCCCTTGTCGAGGACGTGGGTGAGCCCAACCGAACGCGGCTTGGCGGTCCGGTCTGGAACGGGGAGGAAGTCGGGTCGCATCGCGTTCTCTATTGTAAAGGCGCATGGATAGTAGTGAAACCGAGGGCGGTTCGGGCGCTGAGCGCCTCGACAGGCGCGACGAACTCCTCCGCAATGCAACAGTTGCCCGCCCGCGTTCGGAGGCCGAGCGGCCGGTGGCCAGGCAGTCGGCGATCACGCCACACGGGCGCCGCTGCTCCAGCTCGTCCGGGGCACCCTCAAAGATCCAGACGCCATGTTCGTCAACATGCACTGACCGCGCCTGCATAGAACTCCCCATACCCCTTGGCCCGCTGCTGGGAGCTTCTCCCGAAGCCACACCGCCGACGGTCCATTAGCGTCGGTCGTGCCGATAACGAGCAGGAGGGCGATGTTGAACAGGCAGCACGATGTGGAGAAGCACGACCGGCGTCCCGCGGCGGTGCAGCGCGCGTGGCGCCGACGCCCTGCTAGCGGCCAGACGGATCGGTGGCGACACCGCCGCCCCGCTCAAGGCCGAGGCGCGCCGACGTATCGGGGGTCGGCCAGTTCTTCGGGCACATCGCCTACGCCAGCCTGGCGGCGAGGCTGAGCAGCAGAATGGCGAGCGGAGAGAATCGTGAACAGGCAGTCCAGCACCGTGCGCAGAGCCAGGACGAACGAACTGCAACAACTCGCCGCACTCTTGGCAGCGGCCTTCTGCGACGACCCTGTATGGGGCCCCTACTTCTTCCCGGATCAGCGCCGCCGCCCGGAGGGGCTCACCCGGTTCTTTGCGGGGGAGCTGCGGCAGTTCATGCCCCACCAGCAGGTCTGGACGATCGAGGATCTGGCCGGGGTGACGGTGTGGGCGCCACCTGGACACTGGCAGGTGCCGCCACCCGAGTTGCTGCGCCGGGCACCATCGATCGCAAAGGCATTCGGCCGTGGACTGCCACGCGTGCTTCGGGCCACGGCCATGGTCGAGAAGCAGCATCCCGGCGCCCCCCACTACTACCTGCCGTACATCGGCGTTGCGCCCGCCCGGCAGGGCAACGGTCTTGGCACCGCGCTGCTGCGGCCGGTGCTCGACCGCTGCGACACCGAAGGCGCGCCGGCGTATCTGGAGGCGACCAACCAGCGCAACCTGCCGCTCTACCGCCGCCAGGGGTTCGAGGTGCGAGAGGAGCTTGACCTGCCGAACGGGCCTCGCCTGTGGACGATGTGGCGAGAGCCCGGCGGCGGATAGCGGGCCCGTCGGTGGGGATGGCAGCTGGGAAGTCAGCCAGGCGCCAATGGCAGGTCGAGGGGCGACCGTCGCTGGCCCAAGAGGGTCTTCAGCGTGCGTTGCCGATCCTTGTGCCGGCAAGCGCCCACGACAGGAGGAGGCAGGTGGCCAGCATGCTGCAGTTCGACGCTGAGGCCTCGCGCAGGGTCGAGGCGACCTATATGACCCCGGATGTCGTCGAGCAGCGCCAGGCGGTGCTGGGGGCGCTGGGGCTGGGTCCAGGCGAGCGCGTCATCGACATCGGCACCGGTCCCGGGCTGCTGGCGGCCGAGATCGCGGCCGCGGTCGGCCCCGACGGGCTGGTCTGCGGGATCGACATCAGCGACAGCATGCTCGCGCTGGCCCGGGCCCGGACCACCCAGCCCAACAGCGCCCCAATCGAGCTCCGCCAGGCCGGCGCGGACCGGCTGCCCTATGCCCAGGCGAGCTTCGACGTCGCCGTGGCCACCCAGGTGCTGGAGTACGTCAAGGACGGGCCGGGCGCGCTGGCCGAGATCGCCCGGGTGCTGCGCCCCGGCGGCCGGGTGCTGGTGCTGGACACCGACTGGGACTCGATCGTCTGGCACTCCAGCGACGAGGAGCGCATGGCCCGGATGCTGGCTGCCTGGGAGCAGCACCTGGTCGACCCGCATCTGCCCCGCAGGTTACGGGGATGGCTGGAGCGCGCCGGCTTGCAGGTGGCGCCACCCCAGGTCGTGCCGCTCTGCAACGTCGGCTTCGACCCAGCCACCTACAGCGCGGGGCTGCTGGACCTCGTGGCCGGCTTCGTCGTCGGCCGCGACGGGCTGACCGCCGAGGAGGTCCAGGCGTGGGCGGCCGACCTGCGGTCGCTGGGCACCGACGCCTTCTTCAGCCTCAACCGCTACCTGTTCTGCGCGACCAAGGCGGGCTGAGCGGCGGTCGGCTGGATCGTGGCCAGGAACACCTCGACCGCCTGGAGGACCGCGGCCGGCCGGAAATGACGGGAGAGCAAGCAAAGCAATCGCTGTAGGTGTGCCGTTCTTGCTGCTCAAGTCCAGTGTGTCGTCCGGCTGATACCGTGCCTGCCCAGCGGAGTGGCGCGTGGTGGAATGACCAGCAGGACGACCGCCGGCGCTCCTTCGGCCACGACCGGCACCCCCGCCATCGGAGGAGCTCATGGAACGAGTCACCGGTATCGGCGGCATGTTCTTTCGCGCCCGTGATCCCGACGCGCTCGCCCGCTGGTACGCCGAGCACCTGGGGATCGACAACCAGCTGAAGGGTGGTGACACGCTCTGGTGGCAGGAGCGTGGCCCCACGGTGTTCGCGCCGTTCCCTGCCGACACCGACTACTTCGGCCGCCCCGAACAGGCGTGGATGCTCAACCTCCGGGTCCGCGACCTGGACGCCATGGTGGCCCAGCTCCGCGCGGCCGGGGTCGCGATCGACAGCCAGGAGACGGAGGAAGGCGCCGGCCGGTTCGCCTGGCTGGCCGACCCCGAAGGCAACCGGGTCGAGTTGTGGGAGCCAGCCCCGGATGTGCTGCAGCCCCGCTGACCGCGACCGAACTAAAACGGCTGAGACCAGATCCGTAGGCTGGTGCTCAGCCTCTACCGGGTGCTGAAGCGTGCTGGCTGCGCAGCTCAGGTCAGAAGTCGAGTCCATCGGTGACCAGCGATTCCATCTGGCGACGTCTGGTGAGCTGCCATCCGGACCAGCCACCCGAGCGGGCGGAGCATCCTGCACGGCAGCGCCGCGGTCGACTGGGAGACTGCAGCCTTTGTTCACGTTGGGCCTGGTATCACGGACCAAGCACGTCACCAAGCGGAGCCGCCGATGGCCGTCCTCGCCCTGGTCCTGATCGCCGTCTGGCTGCTGCTGGTGGCTGGCCTGCGCACCCTCATCCAGGTCCGGCGCACCGGTGAGGCCAGCGCCTCCCGTCTTCGGGACCGACCCGGGTCCCCGCAGTGGTGGGCCCGGCTGCTGTCGGGGGTTGGCTTCGCCTGCGTCGTGGCTGCCCCCCTGGCCGAGCTTGCCGGCCTGGACCCGATCCCCCTCCTGGACCGGACCCCGGTCCGGGTCGCCGGCGCCGTGCTGGCCGTCCTGGGCATCGCCGCCACCTTGGCCGCGCAGCTGGCCATGGGTAGCTCCTGGCGCCCCGACGTGGATCCCGCCGCCCGCACCGCCCTGGTCACCAGCGGGCCGTTCCGGCTGGTCCGCAACCCGATCTTCACCGCCACGGCCGCCACCGCCATCGGCCTGGCCCTGCTGGTTCCCAACCTGCTTGCGGCGGCCATGCTGGTCGCGTTCCTTGCTGCCCTTGAGCTCCAGGTCCGCCTGGTTGAGGAGCCCTACCTGCACCGCGTGCACGGAAACGCCTATGCGAAGTACGCCGCACGGACAGGACGCTTCCTGCCCAGGATCGGGCGTCACCGCCCTGGCACATGGTCGGCGTAGGCTCCGCCCCTCATCGAGGTCCTGGCTGAGCTGCGCCGCTTCCTATCCCCGTCGATGGACGGCCGAGGTCGTGCCGCCCACGATCTATCTGCCGGCTGGGCACACTTCCGCGACGAAGCGGCGCGGTCCTCGCTGTTGGCTGGCGGTTCGGGAACCGCGATTGTCCGGCGGCGCGTCCCAGCATGGCGATCATTGCCAAGGTCGACGCCGAAGGAATGACCAGCATGGCCGGCAAGGCAACAACGACTGACGCTGCAGGCCTCTGAGCTGGGCTTTTGGCGCCCCTGGCAGGACTCGAACCTGCACCTTACGGATTAGAAGTGCGACACGGCCCGTCCGACTGGTGACGCTCTGAAGCATCGCCGCAGGTCGGATCGGGATCACCGTCTGACCAGTGGCATCGCGGGCGGCTCCGTGACTAACAACCGGATTGCCACAGGGATTGCCAGCGAGGGCGGCTGGCCCCCGCCGCTACTCCAGGTAGTCGCGGACTAGGACCGCCTGAGCGCTGTGCAAGCCGCAGGCCACCCAGGCCACGAGCGAGCATCGGGGCCGCAATATCCTGGAGTGAGAACCGACCGGCAGTCTCTAGTGTCTTGAGTTAGAGATTGGTTGTGGAAGTAGTAGGCTCGGGGCATGAGCGAGGTGCGACAGTCCAAGCGCCGTCGAGGACGACCCACGGTGCAGATCACCTT